>WQUG01000092.1 GCA_009785855.1 Actinomycetes bacterium | reverse complement strand
CGGTGAGCTTCCCGACGCAGACCTACAGCGCTCCGGGTACCTATACCTACACGATCGCCGAGGTCGCGGGCAGCGATCGCCACCTCACCTATGACAACAGCGCCTATACCGCCACCGTCGTGGTGACTCAGGCTGCAAGCGGCGTGCTCACTGCGGGCGCGCCCACCTACGCCAAGAACGGTACCGCTGTTGCTGGCGCCGCCTTCGCCAACGTCTTCACGGCTGACCCGGTCACGACCGTGCTCTCGGCGTCCAAGACGATGACCGGCGGGCGGGTGCTCTCTGACGGCGAGTTCGGCTTCACCCTGACGCCGATAAGTCCGGTGCAGGGCGCGTCGATCGTCGCTTCCAACAGTGCGGACGGGTCGGTGAGCTTCCCGGTACAGAGTTTCAGCGGTCCCGGCACCTACACCTATCAGATCGCAGAGAACCTTCCGGCTGCGCCCGATCGCCACATCGCCTATGACGACAGCGTCTACACGGCTGTGGTGACCGTCACGCAGGACCACGTGACCGGCGCGCTCAGCGTCGCCTCAGTGCTCTACTACGAGGGCGTAGCTCCTGTTGATTCAGCTGCGTTCACGAACGTCTACACCGCTGACCCTGTTTCGACGGTACTGTCCGCGTCCAAGGTCCTGTCCGGTGGCAAAGATCTTACTGACGGTGAGTTCAGCTTCGTGCTCAAAGATGCGGTGATGGGTGACATCCTGCAGACCCAGGCTAACGACGCTGCCGGAGCGATCGACTTCGCCGCCCTCTCCTTCGAGGGCCCGGGTACCTACACCTACACGATCTCTGAGATGGCGGGCAGCGACAGTCATATCACGTATGACGGCAGTGTCGATACCGTTACTGTCGTGGTAAGCCAGGCATCGAGCGGTGTGCTGTCGGTGGACTCCGTCACGGATAGCAAGGACGGGGCCCCTGCTTCTGCCGTTGCCTTCACGAACGACTTCACTCCTGATCCGGTCAAGGCGACGCCGATGTCGTCCAAGGCCCTGAAAGGCAAGAAGCTCGACAACGGTGAGTTCAACTTCGAGCTCAAAGACGCGCAGGGCAAGGTCGTCGAGACCGTCAGCAATACTGCTGACGGGCAGGTGCCCTTCAAGGCCCTGAGCTTCGAGACGACCGGGACCTTCGTCTACACGATCTCGGAAGCGCCGGGCAGCGACAAGCAGATCACCTACGACGCCTCCGTCTACCGGATGATCGCCGATGTGACGGAGGATCCCGCGACCGGGGCGCTCTCAGTGAAGCTGAGCTACGTAAAGGATGGCGTGGAGAGCAAGGACGCTGCCTTCACCAACACCTATACGCCTCCGAAGAAGGGGCTGCCAGGGACCGGGGACGCCACAGCGGTGGGCTCCTACTGGCTCACCCTGGGGGCTTTGGGTCTGGGCGCTGCGCTGTTGTTCGAGATCGATCGACGCAGGCGTCGCAGCCCGAAAGCGGCACACTGATCTGAAGTCTCTCTGATCGAGGCATGACAGGTCCGGCCTCAGGGAACATCCCTGGGGCCGGCCGCTGTTCTGACGTATAATGAATGCTTGAAACGTTGACTGTGACCCGCCCAGAAGAAAGCGTGAGCTGATGTTTCCCGGACTCGGTACCCTTGTTAACACGGCTGCGGTCGCCCTTGCCGGGGCGGTCGGCAGCCTGGTGCATGGGGCGATCCCCGAGCGCTTCCATCGCAGCGCGGTCACCGCGCTGGGCCTGGCGGTCATCTTTCTGGGGGCGTTTCAGGCGCTCGATGGGATGTCACAGCTCGCGGCGAACAAGGGGACTCCCGGCAAGGTCTTCCTGCTGATCTTCGCAGGCTCGCTGATCGTCGGGACGCTCTTTGGCGAGTGGCTGCGCCTCGAAGAGCGTCTGGAGGGGCTGGGACATCGCATCAACGGCCTCATGGGCCGCCGGAGTGGAGAGGGGGCAAGGGGGGTCGCTCGCGTACGCGAACGAGCCCCCCTTACCCCCTCTCAATCGACCGTCTCCTCCGCGGACAGTGACTTCGCCGAGGCCTTCATGACCGCCTCGCTCATCTACTGCGTGGGGGCGATGACCGTGCTCGGCAGCATCCAGGACGGGCTCGGTAACCCCCAGACTCTCTTCGTCAAGGCGCTGCTTGATGGCGTGATCTCGATTTTCCTGGCAAGCTCGCTCGGCATCGGCGTGGCCTTCGCCGCTGTTCCCGTGTTCGTGCTGCAGGGGATACTCGCGCTTGCCGCGCACTGGATCGGTCCGCTCATCCCGGCGCTCTCTCTGGCCGGCCTCGAGGCGGTCGGGGGCGTGCTGATCGCAGGTATCGGCATCAACCTTGTCTTCAGGAAGAAGCTTCCGGTGGGTAACATGCTCCCCTCAGTTTTCATCGCGATGGCTGTTATCTGGGTCATGGTGTAGTAGGATAGTGCTCATGAGTATTGATAAAGACACGATACCGGCCGCGCCGCACAGCCCTTGGGCCGAGGAACCTGAGCGTGACTCCGAGGAGTATATGAGCCGCACCGAGCGACACCACAGCCAGGAGAAGCACAGCAAGGGCTCTTCGATCGGTCGGACCTTCCGCAGCTTCCTGCTGACGATACTGCTCATCCTGCTCGTTTTCATCCTTGCGTTCTCGGCCACCTTCTATGCACGGAGCCGGGGCTGGCTCAAAGGTAAGGCGCCGGCAGACCCCACGGTCATCAGCAACCTCTTCAAGGCCCTCTAGAAGGAAGGAATCACACTGTGGCGATCTCGAACAAGGACCAACAGGCGGTCATCGACAAGGTCAAGGATTCAGGAGCTGAATCCATCCACCTGCTGTTCACCGACGTGCTCGGCTATCTGAAGACCATCGATCTGTCGATCAGTGAACTGGACAAGGCCCTGACAGAAGGTATGAGCTTCGACGGCTCATCGATCCAGGGCTTCGCTCGCCTTGAGGAATCGGACATGATCGCCTATCCCGATCCCCAGACACTGCGCATCAAGGAGTCACCGGGCAACGGGGACAACGTCGCCATGATGTACTGTACTATCAGAACCCCCGACGGAGTCACCTTCGACGGCGATCCGCGCGAGGTACTCAAGCGGGTGTTGCGCAAGGCTGCCGAGATGGGCTATACCGCCTATATCGGTCCTGAGTGTGAGTATTTCTATCTGCAAGACTCAGGAAGCGCACCGAAGGGTCTCGATAAGCTGAGCTACTTCGATCAGGGCCTGCTCGACCTGGGAAGTCAGGTACGCAGCGAGACCGTCTCGCGCCTGCGCAAGCTGGGCATCGAGGTCGAGTACTCCCATCATGAGGCGGCGCCCAGCCAACACGAGATCGACCTGCGTTACA
>WQUG01000091.1 GCA_009785855.1 Actinomycetes bacterium | reverse complement strand
CTCGCGTGGCGCGCATCGACGAGCCGCTTGAAGACCCGGTGCTTCCTGATACCGACGCGCTGATCACGGCGACGCCGGGCATCCCCCTTCTGGTCTGTGTAGCCGACTGCGTGCCGGTGATCCTGGTCGCGCATGGCCCGCGCCGCGCCCTGGCCGTGGTCCACTCGGGCTGGAAAGGCACGCTGGCGCGGATATCGACGGCGGCGGTCACGGCGCTACGGGAAGCCTACGGCGTCGATCCCGCGAACCTCAGTGCGTATATCGGACCTTACATCGGTCCTGAGTCCTTCGAGATCGCGCCGGAAGTCGCCGCGCGCTTCGCCGCGGAGTTTCCTGACGTGGCGCAGGCCCCGGGCGAGGGGGACACGGTCCGACTCGATCTGGGAGCGGCGGTCACGCGTACTCTGATCGACGCCGGTCTGCCGCAAGACCAGATCGCGATCCTGGGCGAAGACACGGTGGAGAACCGCACGCTGTTCTTCTCCTACCGCGCGAGTGGTGGCACCACCGGGCGCCAGGCGGCGCTTGCCTGCCTGCTCCCGCAGGAAGGAGAGGGCGACCATGGTTAAAATGAAGGGGATCGTCCTTGCCCTGCTTCTGGTGCTCGCTCTCAGCCTGAGCGGCTGTACGAAAGGCAGCACCGACATCGTCGTCAGCGGATCGACGACGGTCGAGCCCATCGCGGAGGTTGCGGGTGAGGACTACCATAAGGCGCACCCTGAGGTATCGGTGCTGGTCAGCGGGTTGGGCTCTTCAGCCGGGATCGAGGCGGTCGGCATCACGAAGACCGCTGACATCGGCACGAGCTCACGAAAACTCAAGGACGACGAGCTCAAGCTCGGTCTGACGGTCATCCCGATCGCGCATGACGGCATCGCCGTGGTGGTCAACCCGGATAATCCAGTCAGGGACCTGAAGCTCGACGATCTGCGTGACATCTTCGCGGGTAAGATCACGAACTGGAAAGAGGTAGGGGGCGCCGATCTGCCGATCACGCTCGTCAACCGTGACGAGTCATCCGGGACACGTGATGCGTTCACGAAGATCGTGATGGACAAAACGGAGTTCAACCTTAACGCGGTGGTTCTGCCCGGGACCGGGCAGGTCCGCGAGGTGATCAGCCGTACCAAAGGCGCCATCGGTTATATCTCTGAGGGCTTCGTCAACAAGCAGGTGCGCGCCCTGAGCGTCAATGGGATCGCCCCGACGCCTGTCAACATCGCGTCAGAGAAGTACCCTCTGTCACGTTCTCTCTACTTCCTGGCACGCAAGGACATCAGCCCCGAAGCGCAGGGCTACATCGACTATGTGCTTTCTGACACCATCCAGCAGGGGCCAGTGCGTGACGCCGGATATCTACCGGTCACGGGGGGTGAGAAATGATGGCGCCGCGGCTTCCTCTGCGCCAGCAGGACGATCAGATGAGGGCTCCGGACCTGGCTGAGACGACGCCTCAGTACAAGAAGGCTGAGCTGATCATGGTCTCGCGCGCCACCCAGCTCAAAGAGCGCGCTCTGCTGTTGCTGTTCTTCCTTTGCGCTATCGTCGCGGTGCTCGGCGTGGTGCTGATCTTCGCCTTCGTCTCGGTCAAAGCGGTGCCGCTTTTCAACGAGATCGGCTTCAAGAACTTCATCACCGGGACGAACTGGTCGGTCGCCAAGGAGCAGTTCGGCGTAGTGCCCTTCATCGTCGGTAGTGTGGTCGTCACGATCGGGGCGCTCGCGATCGGGGCGCCGCTTGCGATCCTGACCGCGCTCTTCCTCTCGGAGGTCGCAGGTCCCAAGGCGCGTGCGGTCATCCGGCCAGCGGTCGAGCTGCTGGCGGGTATCCCCTCGGTCGTCTACGGCTTCTTCGGCGTGACCGTGGTGGCCCCGATCGTCGGGCGACTGTTCGGTGGTGCGGGTTTCGGGCCGCTGACGGCCTGGATCGTGCTCTCCATCATGATCGTGCCGACCATCTCGATGCTCTCTGAAGACGCGCTCGACTCGATCCCGATGGGCATCCGTGAGGCGAGCTTCGCCATGGGAGCGACCCCGTGGCAGACCATCTATAAGGTCGTTTTGCCGGCGGCCAAGATCGGCATCATCGACGCGGCGATCCTCGGGATGGGGCGCGCTATCGGAGAGACGATGGCGGTGCTTATGATCGTCGGAAACGCCCCGCAGATGTTCAAGGGTCTGACGCAGCCGATCTCGACTCTGACCAGTCAGATCGTACTGGGCATGGGCTATTCCTCAGGCGCCTTCCGAACCGCGCTATTCGGGATGGCGGCGTTGTTGTTCCTGATCTCGATGGCGCTGGTACTGATCGTGCGCCTGCTGTCGCGCGGGGACGGGGAGGCGTGAGGCGCGTATGAGAGATTATTTCGCAGAAGACCGGGAGCGGCTCAAGGAGCTCGGCCCTGATGCTATGGACAAGGTAGCGCGGACTGAAGCGCAGCAAGGCCGACGTACCCGCGAGCGCCTCGCGAACAACGCAGCTCTGGGCGTGCTCTGGGTCGCCGCGGGCATAACGGTCGCCGCGCTGCTGCTAATCATCCTGTATGTCGTCATCAACGGCGCGCCCTCTATCTCGCCGAAGTTCATCTTCACCTGGCCGCACGGCGTCAATGCCGAAGGCGGCATCTGGCCGACGATCATCTCCACGATCTATGTGACGGGACTGGCCATGCTCATCGCGACGCCGGTCGCGGTACTTGCGGCGGTTTATCTGGCTGAGTATGCCCGACAGGGCAAGATCGTGACGATCATCCGCTTTGCGGCCGACTCGCTCGCCTCGGTGCCGTCGATCGTCATGGGCCTCTTCGGCCTGGCGTTCTTCGTTGAGGCGATGCACCTGAAGATGTCGATGCTCGCTGCGGCGCTCTCGCTTGCGCTCCTCATGTTGCCGATCATCATGCGCGCGACAGAAGAGGCGATCCGCGCGGTGCCGCGCTACATCCGTTGGGGCAGCTACGGGCTGGGCGCGACCAAGTGGCAGACGGTGAGCAAGGTCGTTCTGCCTTGGGCGATGCCGCGCATCATCACGGGCCTGGTGCTCGCGATGGGGCGCGCCATCGGAGAGACCGCGGTCGTGTTCTACACGATGGGCATGGCGATCAACCTGCCGCTCACTCCACTTGACTCCGGACGCTCCATGGCGGTGCACCTCTATATGCTCGCGGTCGACGGTATCAACATGCCGGCGGCTTACGGCACGGCGCTTATTCTTATGATCGTTATCCTCGGGCTGAATTCCCTGGCCCATTTCATACAACGACGTTATCGGAAGGTTCGCTGACATGGCTGTTGATCCCACAAACGCAGGGCCGCTCACTCCGGCGGTCGTCCACGAGAG
>WQUG01000090.1 GCA_009785855.1 Actinomycetes bacterium | reverse complement strand
GACGGTCGCTCTTCGACGTCAGTGTCGATCAGCGTCTCGACCCCGCGCAAGAAGACATGCTGGATGGTCAGGAGTGTGACCGGGAGCAGGATGATCGCGGTGTTCAGGACCAGGGAGACCCCATAGGTCGCAACCACGAGCCAGGAGATCGAACCCAGACCCATCTGCGCCAGCTGTTGCTGCTGGGCATACGCGCTGTACGCGATAGCCGCATAGATCTGGGAAACCACGAGCATCACGACCCAGATGAGCAGCCAGATGACATGGCGCGGCAGGATCCAGCGGACTTTGCGCACGATGCGGCGCGCCAGCGAGGGCGGAACTGCGGACTCAGAGTGCTCCGCAGAACCGGTCGCGAACTCGAGGTCCTCCTGGGCTTCCTCTGCCAGGACATCGATGGCGTCATCGATCGTCACCATCCCCAGCAGATGCTTGTCATCGTCAACGACCGGCACCGCAAGCAGGTTATAGCGCGCCAAAAGCTTCGCGACGTCTTCCTGATCCTCGCCCGCCGTCACCGTGAAGAACCGGTCCTCCGGCTGCGCCAGCTCGGCGACGGGGATGTCAGGATCGGCGACCAGCAGATCGAGCAGACCGACCGCTCCGACCAGCTTTTCATGCTCATTGACGAGATACAGATAGTGCAGGTCCTCGTATTTCTCAGAGACGGAGTGCAGGTAGTCCTTCGCCTCGCCCACCGTCGCGGTCTGGACGATCGAGGCCACGTCGCTCGTCATGATGCCGCCCGCGGACTCCTCGCCATAGCCCAGAAGCCGCCGGATGGCCTCGCTGTCCTCATAGCCCATCAGGCGCAGCAGGCGCTCGGCCTTGTCGCGCTCCAGGTCCCCCAGGATGTCGGCGGCGTCGTCAGGACCCATCTCCGCCAGAAGATGGCTCGCATGACGCTCGTTGAGCTCGTCGATGACGTCGGTCTGGACCTCATCTTCCAGCTCGCTGATAGTCTCTGCCGCGCGCTCGGCGTCCAGATGGGCGAAGACCGCCGCGCGCGCCTCGGGCGCCAACTGCTCGATGATGTCAGCGACGTCAGCCGGATGCAGCTCGTGCAGGCGCTTGTGCGAGACCGAGAGCTGGACCTGTGAGAGATCGCGTCCCGGCAGATCGATGTAGTTCCAGGCGATGAGGCTGGTCTTGAAGTCCTTGCCAAAGAGATGCAACAGTGCGCCCAGCAGTTTCTCGGCCGCCGGCGAGCGCCGTCGCAGCTTCGCGCCGAAGCTGACCTCGGCCGCCGTCAGGCGCAGGATGCCCAGCGCATCGGAGAGCTGCAGGTCGTTGACCGTGACGACCTTCTTGCCCGCCACGTCCACGATCTGCTTGTCGAGGACGTCGCGCGCCAGAAAGAGCTCGTCGTCGCGCAGGAAGCCCGGCTCGATGTCGGGCGCAGCGACCGAGAGCACGACCGTGTCATCGGTGATCTCATCGACCGCCGGCTCCCAGGCGACCAGCAGAGTGTCGCCACTCTCCTGGCGCACCGCCACCGCGGTGACCCGCGGAAAGACATCGCCGGCGTTCGCGGCCAGGTCGCTCAACTCGCCGATAGCATCGCCCGCAGTGTCGATGACCGGCCTGCCCAGTAGTTGTGAAAGATATATCATGGGTTCGATTGTACCCTTATCCGGCCTGCTTGCGCTTGTAGTCCACGACCTTCTCGCGGTACTGGGGCATCGAGGCGCCCAATATCTGGCAGGCGAGTATCGCCGCGTTCTTCGCGCCGTTGATCGCCACACAGGCCACCGGCACGCCGGTCGGCATCTGCACCATGGACAGCAGCGAGTCCAGGCCGCCCAGGTCGCTCGTCTTCATCGGCACCGTGATAACGGGAAGCGGCGTGTAGGCCGCCACGACACCGCCCAGGTGGGCCGCCTTTCCGGCCGCCGCGATGATGACTTTCAGGCCGCGCTCCGCCGCGCCCTGGGCCCACTCGTGGACCTTATCCGGCATGCGATGAGCGCTCGCGATGATGAACTCATGGGGGATCCCCAGTTCAGTGAGTTGTTCGGCACAGGCGTCCATCACGGAGCGATCCGACTCCGAGCCGAGGATGATCCCTACCAGTGGTGTCGCGTCAGTCATCGTTGTTATCCTTCCTGCAGCGCGCGCAGACCGATGTCTGAACGCGACCAACATCCTGAAAACGTGATGCGCGTAGCAGCCTCGTAGGCCTGCTCGCGCGCCTCTTCGAAGGTGTCCGCCAGCGCCGTGACGCAGGCGACCCGCCCGCCGGTGGTGACCACCTGCTCGATGCCCGCCTCGTCGCTGCGCACGGCTGTCGCCGCATGATAGACCCCGACTCCTGGCAGCATCAGAGCGCGCCCAAGACCCGAGATCGGCCTGCCGGTCTTCGCAGGGCCCGGATACCCTTCGCTGGCGATGACGACGCCGAGCGCCGCGCGGCCGTCGATCTCGAGATCCGGCTGCTGCGCAAGCTCGCCGATCGCCGTCGCATACATGAGCTCGACCATGTTGCTGCGGATCCGCGGCAGGACGACCTGGGTCTCCGGATCGCCGAAGCGCACGTTGAACTCAAGCAGCTGCGGGCCGGTCTCGGTGAGCATGAAGCCGCCGTAAAGCACGCCATGATAGTCGATGCCCTCTTCGACCAGAGCGTTCGCTGCGCGCTGCATGATGGCGATCATCTGCTCCTCCTGGGCAGCGGTGACCTGCGGCACGGGCGAGTAGGCCCCCATGCCGCCGGTGTTGGGCCCCGTGTCGCCGTCATGGGCGCGCTTGTGGTCCTGGGACAGCGGGAGTGCGACCATCGTCGCGCCGTCGACGAGCGCGAGCAGCGAGCACTCTGGCCCTTCGAGGCGCTCCTCGATGACGACGCGCGCACCAGAGGCGCCGAAGGCTCCTTCGAAGCAGGCGTCGACGGCAGAGATCGCCTCTGCGACGCTGTCTGCGACCACGACCCCCTTGCCCGCAGCCAGTCCGTCGGCCTTGACGACCACCTTACCTTCGAGCTCTTCGATGAAAGCCCGGGCGGCTTCCGTCTGCTGGGCCGTGAACTCCTCATAGCCCGCCGTAGGCAGATCATGGCGGCGCATGAAGGCTTTCGCGAAGGCCTTGGAGCCCTCCAGCTGGGCGCCCTCGGCTCCCGGACCGAAGACCGGGATACCTGTGGCGCGCAGGCTGTCTGCCAGGCCGTCGACCAGCGGCGCCTCAGGCCCGATGACGACCAGGCCGATGTCATGCTCGCGGCAGAAGGCGACGACCGCCGCATGGTCGCCCGTGTCCAGCTCGATGTTGGCCGTACGCGGCTCCAGGCGAGTTCCCCCGTTGCCCGGCGCGACGTAGAGGCGCGCCGCCTGGGGATGGCTGTCCAG
>WQUG01000089.1 GCA_009785855.1 Actinomycetes bacterium | reverse complement strand
CGGGCGCCGGGTGCTCTCTGTGCGCGAGCCGGGGGCGACCACGGTCGGCGAGCCCATCCGCGCCATCCTGCTCGATCCGGAGCACACGGCGATGACGCCTCTGTGCGAGCTGCTGCTCTACGAAGCGGCGCGCGCGCAGCTGGTCGCTGAGGTCATCGCTCCGGCGCTTGCTGCCGGGACCGTGGTGCTCTGCGACCGCTTCAGCGACTCGACGACCGCCTACCAGGGCTACGGGCGCGGGCTCGACCTGGCCCTGGTCGCCGAGATGAACCGCGCGGCGACCGCGGGGTTGGCGCCCGACCGCACGCTCGTCCTGGATGTTCCCACCGAGCTCGGGCTCGCGCGCGCCGTCAAGCATCAGGCGCCCGATCGCCTTGAGCAGGAGGACCGCGCCTTCCACGAGCGCGTCCAGGCCGGGTTCCATGCGATCGCCGCGCGTGAGCCTCAGCGCGTGCGCCTCATCGACACCACCGGCAGCAAGGCCGAGACGCGCGAACAGATCGCGCGCCAGCTCGTCGACCTTCTCCCTGACCTGCGGGCGGAGCTCCAGGATGTTCGCTGACATCATCGGCCAGGAAGAAGCGACCACGCTACTGACCGCGGCTCTGCGCATGCATCAGCTCTCCCATGCCTACCTCTTCGTGGGGCCCGCGGGCCTCGGCAAGCTCGAGGCGGCGCGATCGTTGGCAGCGGGCCTGCTCTGCGCCAACGGCGGCTGCAAGACCTGCCCGATCTGCACACGCCTCGCCCGCGACGTCTACCCCGACTTCCAGATCATCGAGCCGGACGGATCCGCCGGCTACCTCATCGACCAGATCCGCGAGCTCATCCATGACGCTTCGCTGGCTCCCCGCGAGGGCGTCCATAAGTTCTACGTCCTGCTGGCCTGTGACCTGCTCAGCGGGGGCGCGGCCGACGCCTTTCTCAAGACGCTTGAGGAGCCGCCGGAGACCGTGACCTTCATCCTGATCGCCCACAGTCTCTCCGCGATATCGGCGACGATACTTTCGCGCACCCAGGTCGTGCGCTTCAAGCCGCTGCCGACCGAGACCATGATCGCGGTGCTGATGGAGTCGACGGGCGCATCCGAAGACGATGCCCGCATCGCGCTCGCTTCGACCGGCAGCGTGCTGGAAGAGGCGCGCACCTTCCTGCTTTCCCCCCAGCGTCGCGCGACGCGCGGCGAGGTGCTGCGCATCATCCGCGACCTGTCCACGTACAACGATCGCGAGATCCTGGCGGCTGCCCAGCTCCTGAAGACAAGCGCCGAGGGGCCGGTCGCTGAGCTTGCCGCAGCCCAGGAGGCTGAGCTTGCGGTTCGTGCAGAGTTGTTGGACAGTGTCGCATCGAAGCGTCTTGAGCGCTACAATAAGAGGAAGCTGACTGCTGCCACCCGACGCTCTGTGAGCGAGGTGTTCTCGGTGATCTCCGGATTGTTGCGCGATGCTCTGGCACAGCACAACGGAGCGCCCCAGCTGATACTGAACGTGGACGCACTCGACTTCATCGCACGCAACGCCTCGTGTCTGACGCCGGCGCGCGCGCGCGAAGGTCAGGAGGCGATCGCGCAGGCGAGAGAGCGGTTAGCGCGCAATGTCGGAGTGCAGCTGATCTTCGAGACGCTGCTTTTCAGGGTACGTGAGGTGCTTATATGCCGCTAGTGGCCGGAGTCCAACTCCGTTATTCCAAGACGCTCTGGTTCGATCCTGCGGGCACGACGCCTGAGGTCGATGACCTGGTGGTCGTCAAGACCAGTCGGGGCGAGGAGCTCGGGCAGTGTCGGCGCGCCCCCTTCGAGCTCGACGATCCCAACTTCGAGAAGGGCCTGAAGCCCGTCCTGCGCATCGCCAACGAGCGCGACCTGAAGTATCAGATCGAACTCGATGAGAAGGAGAAGGAGGCGATGCCGGTCTTTGTCGAGATGATCGAGAAGTTCGAACTTGACATGCGTCCGGTCGACGTCGAGTTCCTGATCAGCGGCGACAAGGTCGTGTTCTACTTCAGTGCAGAGAAGCGCGTCGACTTCCGGGAGCTGGTCCGCGCGCTGTCCTCGCACTTCGACGCCCGCATCGACATGCGCCAGGTCGGGGTGCGCGACGAGGCGCGCATGATCGGCGGCCTGGGGCACTGCGGCGAGCAGCTCTGCTGCGCCCGTCTGAGCGGCGAGTTCGCGCCGGTCTCGATCAAGATGGCCAAGGAGCAGGGCCTGCCGCTCAACCCGACGAAGATATCCGGGCTCTGCGGTCGCCTCATGTGCTGCCTGCGCTACGAGGTCGAGGCCTACAAGGACTTCAACCGACGCGCGCCGCGCAAGGGTTGCGGCGTCGAGGCCAGCGACGGGAGTCGGGGCCGCGTCAGCGATCTGGACGCCGTGCGCGAGATGGTCTCGTTGCGCTTCATGCGCGACGAGATGCCAGATGAGACGATCACGGTCAAGCTGGGGGACATGGTCTGCGAAAAAGAGGGGAAGTCCTGTCGCTGCACGATCGACGCAGCTGTCCTTGAAGAGACCCGCCAGATCTCGACGATCCAGCGCAGCGCCGCCCTTGTCGGTAACGCGCGCTTCCTCGACAAGACCGAGCTCGGCGGATCCGTCGGGGGACCGGGGAGCGCGCCCAATGACACGAGCGAAGCTGCCACCCGCAAGGGCGCCTCGCGCCCCGGCGAGAGCAAGGGCGGCAGCAAGGAGGGCGGCTCTCGCCGCCGCCGGGGCCGTCGTCGCAAGTCCCAGGCCAGCGCCGGATCCGGACAGAGCGCCCCGGCGAAACCTTCCGCGCCACCCAAAGACGACCGGGTCCCGCGCCGCAGGCATCGCTGAGCGTCACGGGGGTATCGGTTGGCAGCAGCGAGACTCCATATCGGTATCGACGTCGGTTCGACGACCGTCAAACTCGCCATCCTCGACGACGAGCGCACGACCCTTCATGCGAGCTATGAGCGCCATCACGCCGACATCCGTCAGGCCATAGCCGGCATCGTTACTGACGCTGCCGCGCGCTTCCCGGCCACGCCGATGACGGTGACGATCACCGGCTCGGGCGGGCTGCTTCTGGCGAACTGGCTCGACGTGGTCTTCGTGCAGGAGGTCATCGCGAGCAAGGTCGCCGTCGAGGCCTTCATCCCCCAGACCGACGTGGCTATCGAGCTCGGCGGAGAGGACGCCAAGATCATCTACTTCGATTCCGGCATCGAACAGCGTATGAACGGCACCTGCGCCGGTGGGACTGGCGCCTTCATCGACCAGATGGCCACTCTTCTGCACACCGATGCCGGCGGACTCGATACGCTGGCGGAGGGCTTCAAGGTCCTCTACCCGATCGCCTCGCGCTGTGGGGTCTTCGCCAAGTCCGACG
>WQUG01000088.1 GCA_009785855.1 Actinomycetes bacterium | reverse complement strand
GGCGCTGGTTGGTCGTTGCGGCGTTTCTGATCTTCGCGCTGTCGCCGGTGATCTCGGCCTACTCGATCTCGATGTGGAAGAACATCCCCTTCGCGACAGGTATGCTGGTCATCACCGTCATGCTCATCGACCTGGCGCGCGACGCGGGCTGCGCCCGGCGTCTGCCGTGGCTGGTCGGCTTCTCCGTGGCGCTTGTCGCGGTCTTCCTTCTGAGGTCGGACGGGCCGATCATCGCCCTGGTGGTCGCAGGCGTCGCGCTGGTGCTGGCGCGACGGGAGGCCTGGCGCCCGCTGCTGGTGGCCCTGCTCGCGACCCTGCTCATCTGCGGCGTGATCCGGGGGCCGGTCTATTCCGCGATCTCGACCCCCGGCGAGATGACCGAGGCGCTGTCCGTCCCGCTGCAGCAGATCGCGCGTGCCAGCCACGATCAGGGGCAGAACTTCACGGCGGAGCAGCGCGCCTTTGTGGCTGCGGTCTTCGAAGGGCGCACGCCGGCACAAGTGGGCGCGCTCTATATGCCGGAGGTCTCCGACCCTGTCAAGAACAACGCGAGCAACGCCTGGATCGGCGCGAACAAGGGGGAGTTCCTGCGTGGATGGGCGCGGCTGGGGCTGGCGCACCCGCGCAGCTATCTCAACTCGTTTCTGGCGAACTCCTACGGCTACTGGTTCCCGCAATACCGGCGCTGGGTGGTCTCGCCCGTGGTCGATTCGGCCCTGCCGGTACCGGGCTTGACGCCGAAGCGCGCCTCGCGCACGGCCTCCGCGATCCTGTTCAATCCGCGCGGGGCGCCGATCATCGGACTTGCCTGGTCGATCGGCTTCTGCTTCTACCTGTACTGCGCGGCGGTGGCCGCCCTGGTGCTGACAGACCAGCGGCGCCTGCTCTGGACGCTGGCGCCGCTGCTCGTCGTGTTCCTGGTCTGTCTGGCCTCGCCGGTAAGCGGCGAGTACCGCTACGCCTTTGGCTACCTGATCGCCCTGCCCGTGGTCGCGGCGGTCGCGTTCAGTCCCGGTCCCGCGCTACTGCGCGCCGTGGACACTCGGCGGCGGGTCGATGCTGACGAGGGTGACCTCGAAGTACAGCGTTGAGTTCGCCGGGATCGTCGGAGGCGAGCCCTGCTTGCCGTAGGCAAGCGCCGGCGAGATGATGAGCGTGCGCGTGCCGCCGGCCTTCATGCCGGGGATACCCATGTCCCAACCCGGGATGACCTGACCCGCGCCGATCTGCGTCTGGAACGGCTTCTTGCCTTTCGAGGTATCGAACTGCGTGGTCTTCTTCCCGTCCACATAGAGCCAGCCCGTGTAGTCGACCGTGACCGTGTCACCTGTCTTGACCGCAGCGCCCGTGCCGACCTTCGTGTCCTTGATGTCGAGCTTCTCGATGCTGACGAGCTTGATCTCGAAGTACAGCGTCGAGTTCGCGGGGACCGCCCCGTTGCCCACCGCCTGGTTCCCGTAGGCCAGCGCCGGAGGAACGATGAGCGTGCGCGTGCCGCCGACCCTCATGCCGGGGACGCCCTCCACAAGGCCCTTGATGGTACTGTCAGCGCTGAGCTTCAGGGGAGACGGCTGACTGCCCTTGGTCGGGTCGATCGAGCTGCCGAGCTTCGTGCCTTTGGCTCCGTTGACATAGAGCCAAAGCGTGTAGTCGATGGTCACGACGTCGCCGGTCTTGACTTTCTCGCCCTTACCGACCAGGGTGTCCTTGATCTGAAGTCCGTCCGACCTGGTGGTCTCGGTCTTGGTCGTGCAGCCACTCAGCGCAACGGCCAGGACGAACACCAGCACTGCGACGACGCTGAGGCGTGATCTTGTTTTCATGGATCCTTCTCCTTAAGAACGGGATGGTCACCTCCCGATTATCGCACGTTATGCCTGCGCTATCATAAAGATACCATGGTTTATCTGTTCACATTCCTCGAAGGTATCGTCTCTTTCATCTCGCCCTGCCTGCTGCCGCTGCTGCCGGTCTACGTGCTCTACTTCGCAGGCGAGCAGGGGGAAGCGGCTTCTGGCGAGGGCGCCCAACGCTTCAACACGCTGCTGGGCGCGCTCGTGTTCATCGCCGGCTTCACACTGGTCTTCGCACTGCTGGGCGCCTTTGCCGGAACGCTGGGCCGCAGCCTTGCCGGGCACCGCCGCCTGCTCGAGATCGTCTGCGGCGCGGTGATCGTCGTCTTCGGGCTGAGCTATCTGGGAGTCCTGAAGATCGGCTTCCTGCAGCGCAGCTTCCAGACAGGAGCCGGACGCATGAAGGGCGCCGGAGTGCTGCGGCCGCTGGTGCTGGGGCTGAGCTTCGCCCTGTCGTGGTCGCCCTGCATCGGGGTCTTTCTGGGAAGCGCGCTGGCGCTGGCCGCGAGCCGGGCCTCCTGGCTCGAGGGCGTCATCCTGCTGCTCTGCTTCTCGCTGGGGCTTGGGCTGCCGTTCCTGCTCGCGGCGCTGCTGATCGACCGGCTCAAGGCGAGCATCGCCGTGGTGATGCGCCACCAGCAGCTCATCACGCGGGTGAGCGGGGCCCTGCTCATCGTCATCGGCCTGTTGCTCGCCGCAGGCTGGCTGGGGACCTGGGTCGCGAGCCTCAGTAGGATAAGCTGGTAACGGGAACGTCTTTGGAAGCAGAGGAGTGACACGATGAAGAACCTGCGTCCCTGGATCATGCCGGTGGTGATCGGCGTCGTACTGGTCGCTTTACTGGTGGGCGCGCTTATCATCTACAGCAAGACCCAGTACCAGCTCAACACGAGCATCAGAGCGGCGGCTGGCTCGAGCGAGACCACGCCGTCGCCGGGCCCGGGTCCGGCGGGTCCGGCGGGTACGACGAGCATCCCCGGCGTGGCGAGCACCGCGACCGGGGCGGCGCCTGACTTCACGATGACCGACGCTTCTGGCCGGCCGATCCAGCTCTCGTCGTTTCAGGGCAAGCCGACCATCGTGAACTTCTGGGCGACCTGGTGCCGGCCTTGCCGCGAGGAGCTTCCCGGCTTCCAGAAGATGTATGAGAAGTACGGCGACCGGGTCAACTTCGTGATGCTCAACATCGTTGCCCAGGGCGACACGGCCGCCAGCGTACAGAAGTTCTGCAAGGACAACGGCTACACCTTCCCCGTGTATTTCGACGAGAGTGGCGAGGGGGCGACCGTCAACGGGGTCACCGGGATCCCCGAGACCGTCTTCATCAACGCTGAGGGTAAGAGCTACGGCAAGGTGGTCGGGGGATTGCCGGTGGACATGCTCGCCAGCGGGATGCAGCTTTTGACACGCTGAGCGCCCTTTGGCTGCGTTGTCGCAGAGCTCGCGGCCTCAAGGCCGCCACGCTCAGCAACGCCTTCCCAAAGAACGCTCAGTCAACAGA
>WQUG01000087.1 GCA_009785855.1 Actinomycetes bacterium | reverse complement strand
CCGTGCCGTAGATGCGCTGGAGCTGCTCGCGGCTGGCGTCGGCGCGCCAGTAGGCGCCGGCGACCTTGGTCAGCTTGAAGTGCTTGAGCTTGCTCGTGTACCGGACGTGCGGGCCGCGGCAGAGGTCGCAGAAGTCGCCCAGCGCATAGGTCGAGATGACCTCGCCTTCGGGAAGCTCGGCGATGAGCTCCTCCTTGAAGGGCTGCTCCGTGAACTGGGCCGTCGCCTCCGCGCGGCTGACCTCGGCGCGCGTCAGCGGCAGGTTCTGCTTCGCGATCTGGCGCATGGTCGCTTCGATCCGCTCCAGGTCGTCGGTGGAAAGCTTGTGATCGTCGGGCAGGGCCACGTCGTAGTAGAAGCCGTCCTCGACTGCCGGGCCGACGCCGAAGTGCGTACCCGGCCAGAGCTTCTGGATGGCCGCCGCCATCAGGTGCGCGGTCGAGTGGCGCAGCGTGTCAAGTTCTACGGCTTGCTGTTCGGCGGCAGAGAGCGTGCATTCACACATGGGTTCACTCCTTGAGAAGTTATGCTCAGACTGACTCGGGGCGCGCTCTAACGAGCGCTCCGCTTTCGAGTGGTCTTGCGGGCCGGGCGCGGGGCCTTGGTGTCCGGCTCCTTGAACTCATCGACCGGCGCGAAGGTCGAACTCGTCGGCGTCGCTGCCGGATGACGATGCTGGTTGGAGTTGCAGTAGGGGCAGACGACCCAATCGGGCTTGATCGGCTTGCCGCAGTGCACGCAACTGATCCGCAGCGTCGTATTGCAGAAGGGGCAGACCAGGAAGGTCGGCTCGATCCCATGGCGGCAGGTCGGGCAGGTCCCCTGATCGATCTGCGCCTCGAGAAGAAGCAGCGACATCTGCTGTTCACGCACATCCGTGATACGGTCATCGGGTCGCAGGAAGCTGTAGAAGACGATGACGACGGCCAACGCCAGCAGCGCCAGAAGTCCGACCGGACCAAAGCCGTACTTGGCAAGCGACAGACCGGCGATCCCCGCTACGATACCCGCGAAGACACCGACGCCCGTCCAGATCGCAGCGTTCGCTCCCCGCCGCCGGGCGTCCCGGTACAACCAGAACAGCAGCAGCACGGCGAAGACGAAGCACAGGACCCCGAAAACGAACGAGATATCCTGGAACGCTCTGCTCTTTATCACTGGACCGATGAGATCAGACATGGCTTCCTCTCAGATCTTCTTGAAATCCGTTTATGATTGTAGCAGAGCATACAGACTCAGGCTTCCCGTGATCAGGAGGGGTTCGTCTTCTGTTACCTCGCACGTATCGCAGAGTGCGTCCAGGTCCCAGCTCGCAAGGGTCGCAAGGGGGGCGCGGCCGGTGCGCGCGGCGATCTCTGTCGCCAGCTCAGACGCCGGGAGCGCGCGCTGCGTGGGCGGCTGGATCGCGATGAAGTCGCGCGCGACGCGCGCCAAAGCGTCGATGACGCCGCGATAGTCCTTGTCCGCGAAGACGCCGAGCGCGACGATCGGGCGCAGGTCGAGCTGGTGCAGGGTCTCTGCGAGCACCGCAGCGGCCTGGGGGTTGTGAGCGCCGTCACAGATGACCGGCGGGTCGTCGCTGATGCGCTCGAAGCGCCCCGGGAAACAGACGGTATCAAGGACCCGCTGGAGCTGCGCGCGGGAGGGAGCGCCGGGGGGGCCGGAGTCGGGCGATCCTGCGGCCGGCTTCCCGCGTACGGGTTCCGACCCCGGCCCTCCCGACACTCCCTCCCCTGCCAGGAAGGCCTCGGCGGCGGCAAGCGCGGTCGCGATGTTGGGGATCTGATAGGCAGGCCCCGCCCAGCTGAGTCCTTCGAGCTCCGTGAAGGGAGGACGGACCGCGACCACCGGTACCGCGCAGCTCTGGGCGCGCTCGCGGATCAGACGCTCGACGCTCGGCGTCACCGCCGTCAACGGACCCAGGACCACGGCGCGGGCGTCGGGCTTGATGATCGCCGCCTTCTCCGCCGCGATCTTCTCAAGCGTGTCTCCGAGGATCGCCTGGTGGTCGAGCCCGATGCCGGTGATGACGGCGACCTGGGGCGTGGCCACGCTCGTCGCGTCCCAGCGTCCCCCGAGGCCGACCTCCAGCACGCCGACATCGACGGCGGCCTTGCGCAGGGCGACGAAGCAGGCGACGGTCATCAGCTCGAACTCGGTGAGCTCAAGGGCGTGGGCATCCGCGCAGGAAAAGACCTCGCTTAAGGCAGCAGCGAGCTCCGCGTCGCTGATCAAGGCGCCATCGAGCTCGATGCGTTCGTTGACACGGAGCAGCTCCGGAGACGTATACATCCCCGTTCGCAGCCCCGCTGTCCTGAGCAGCGCGGCGACCAGGCGGGTCACCGAGGACTTGCCGTTGGTCCCGGCGATCTGGATCGTCGGATAACTGAGCTGGGGGTCGCCGAGCAGGCGACAGAGCTCACGAACGCCCTCCAGGCTCGGATCGATGTCCCAACCTTTGGTCGACTTCAGGCGGCTGAGGACATCCGCACCGCTGGACCGCGATCCTGCCATCAGCTGAGATCGGCGATCTGCCCCTCGATCTTGGCGAGGAGCTCCTGCAGCTCTTCTGCGCGCGCGCGGTCCTTCTCGATGACCGCCGCCGCCGCCTGTCCGAGGTAGCCCTCGTTGCCCAGTTTGCGTTGGAGCCGCTCGAGCTCGGTCGCGAGCTTGTCCTGCTCACGCGACAGGCGCGCGCGCTCGGCGTCCAGGTCGACCAGACCCTCAAGGGGGATGAAGACCTCCAGACCCGCGCCGATCACGCTGACCGAGGACGGCGGCTTGTCGAGGACCGTGGCGACCTCAAGGGAGCTCGTGTTCGCCAGCCCTTCGATCAGCGCGCGCCGACTCGTGATGAACTCCGTCTGCTCAGGCAGGCTGGTGCGGACCACCGCTCTCAGGGCCGTCTTCGGGCTGATGCCATAGCGCGCGCGCGTCGTACGCAGGGCGCTGATGACCGCCTTGATGGTCTCGATTGCGGACTCCGCCTCCGTATCATGATAGCGGGCCAGCACGCTCGGATCCGGCCAGGCGGCTACCACCAGCATCTCCGCCTCGTGGGCGCGCTCCAGAGGCAGCTTTCCCCAGATCTCCTCGGTGACGAAGGGCATCATCGGATGCAGCAGGCGCAGGACCTGATCGAGCACGAAGACCAGCATGCGCTGGACCGCGGCGCGCTCTGCGGCGCTGTCCTGCAGACGACCCTTCGCCAGCTCGATATACCAGTCGCAGAACTCGTTCCAAACGAACTCATACAGCTCGCGCGCCACCTCGCCGAACTCGAAACGGTCGATGCCGCCGGTGACCCTGCTCGACAGACCGTACAGACGCGAGAGGATCCAGCGGTCGACCGTATGGGTCGGCGTGGGCGGGGACGCGACCGGCTGGTAGTCTTCGGTGTTCATCAGCACGAAGCGCGCCGCGTTCCAGATCTTGTTCGCGAAGTTGCGGCTCGAGAGCAGTTTCTCCTCAGAGAACTTCAGGTCCTGGACGCCGGTGACCTGGAGCATCAGGCCGAAGCGCATCCCGTCGGCGCCGTAGCTCTCCATCAGGTCGAGCGGATCGACCCCGGTGCCGAGCGACTTGCTCATCCGCTTGCCCTCTTTGTTGAAGACGGTCGGATGGATGATGACGTCGGAAAACGGCGCCTGGCCGTCCATGAAATACAGCCCGCTCATGATCATGCGCGCGACCCAGAGGAAGAGGATATCGGGCGCGGTCGACAGGGCGGAGGTGGGATACCAGTAGGCGAGCTCTGCGCTCTCCTGTGGCCAGCCGAACGTGGCGAAAGGCCACAACTGCGAGCTGAACCAGGTGTCGAGCACGTCCTCGTCCTGGCGCAGCGGGGCGCCGCAGTCCGGACAGGCGCTCAGGTCGTCCTTGCTTGCGAACTGCCCGCCGCAGGCGTCGCAGTAGAAGACCGGGATGCGATGCCCCCACCAGAGCTGGCGCGAGATGCACCAGTCGCGGATGTTCTCCATCCAGTGATAGTAGACGTTGCTCCAGCGCTCGGGATGGAACTTCACCCGCCCGTCGCGGACCGCTGACAGGGCAGGCGCCGCCAGGGGTTTCATATCGACGAACCACTGATCGGAGAGATAGGGCTCGATCTGCGTGTGGCAGCGGTAGCAGTGCCCCACCGCGTGCGGATACTCCTCGATCTTCTCAACGAAACCGCCCGCCTCAAGATCAGCCAGGATGACCTTGCGACACTCGGAGCGATCCAGTCCGGCGTACTTCCCGCCCTGGTCGTTGATCACGCCGTTCTCGTCCAGTATGTTGATCTGCTCCAGGTCATGGCGCTGTCCGACTTCGAAGTCGTTGGGGTCGTGGGCCGGCGTCATCTTGACCGCGCCGGTACCGAAGTCCGGATCGACGTAATCATCGGCGATGAGCTCCAGCTTGCGACCCACCAGCGGCAGCACCGCAAAGGAGCCGACCAGCTCCGTATAGCGCTCGTCGCCCGGGTTGACGGCGATCGCGGTGTCGCCGAGTATCGTCTCGGGGCGCGTCGTCGCGACCGTGATGTGCGTGCGCTCCCCCACCGGTGTGAGGAGCGGATAGCGCAGATAATGCAGCCGTCCCGCGATATCTTCGTGCTCGACCTCGATGTCGGAAAGCGCGGTCGTGCAGCGCGGGCACCAGTTGATGATCCGGCGTCCCCGATAGATGAGACCCGCATCATACCAGTCGACGAAGACCTCACGCACCGCGCGCTGATAGCTCTCGTTCATCGTGAACCACTCGTCACCGTAGTCACAGGAGCAGCCCATGGACTTCAGTTGGTCGACGATACGCGAACCGTACTGCTCGCGCCACTCCCAACACTTCCGGGTGAAGGCCTCACGACCGATCTCGGAGCGCGAAAGCCCCTCTTTGGCAAGCTTCTGCTCGACCTTGTTCTGCGTGGCGATACCGGCATGGTCGGTGCCGAGCACCCAGCGGGTCGGACGACCCGCCATACGGTTCTTGCGGATGAGCACGTCCTGGATCGTGTTGTTCAGGGCATGGCCCATGTGCAGGACGCCGGTGACGTTCGGCGGAGGGATCGTGATGTCAAAGGGCGTCTTGCCCGCATCGGGCACGCCGCAGAAGTAGCCGCCTTCGAGCCAGCGCTCGATCAGAGGTCCCTCGATCTGTTTCGGGTCGAACTGGGGGGCGAGCTCGCTCATGCGCTCTCCTTCTTGCGCCTTGACTTATGGCGGACCACGAGGGGGCCAGCGCCGCAGGCCGCGCCGTCTGTGACCGTCACCGACTCGATGCTGTCATCGCTGGGCAGCTCGTACATGATGTCGAGCAGCAGACGCTCGGTGATCGAGCGCAGGCCACGGGCGCCCGTCCCGCGCGAGATCGCCTGATGGGCGATCGCCTTCAGCGCAGCGGGCTCGAAGGACAGGCTGACGCCTTCGAGGGCGAACAGGCGCTGGTACTGCCTGACGAGCGCGTTGCGGGGCTGGGTGAGGATGTGGACGAGGTCGTCTTCGCTCAGCTCCTCAGTCGAGGTGATGACCGGGATGCGTCCGATGAACTCCGGGATGAGCCCGAAGGCCTGCAGATCCTCGGGCAGGACGTCGGCCAGAAGCTCCGCGGAGCTGCGCTCGGAGTTGGCGCTCAGGTCGCTGGTGTAGCCGACACCCCTGCGTCCGATGCGCTCGCCGATGATCCGGTCGAGTCCGACGAAGGCTCCGGCGCAGATGAAGAGGATGTTGGTCGTGTCGATCTTCAGCAGCGGCTGCTCCGGGTGCTTGCGCCCGCCCTGGGGCGCCATCGAGGCGACCGTGCCCTCGATGATCTTGAGCAGGGCCTGCTGGACGCCCTCGCCTGAGACATCGCGGGTGATCGAGAGGTTCTCTGCCTTGCGCGCGATCTTGTCGATCTCATCAACATAGATGATGCCGGTCTGGGCGCGCTCGATATCACCGTCGGCGGCGTTGACGAGCTTGAGGAGGATGTTCTCGACATCCTCGCCGACATAGCCCGCCTCTGTCAGCACGGTCGCGTCCGCGATCGCGAAGGGTACGTCGAGGACGCGCGCGAGCGTCTGGGCGAGCAGGGTCTTGCCGGTCCCGGTCGGCCCGAGGAGCAGGATGTTGGTCTTGGCGAGCTCGGTCGGGTCGTCGTCACCGGCCTCGTCTGCCAGTACCCGACGATAGTGGTTGTGGACCGCCACGCTCAAGATGCGCTTGGCATGCTCCTGGCCCACCACATACTCGTCGAGGCGGGCGTGAAGCTCGCGCGGCGCCGGCAGATGCTCGAGGAGCGACTTCTTCTCCTGCGCGTGTGTCCCGGAGTCCTTTGCGTCAAGGTCGGCCAGTATGGAGTTGCAGCTGGTCAGACATTCGTCACAGATGTAGGCTCCGGCCCCGCCCACCAGACGGTGCACCTGGCCTTGGTCCTTGCCACAGAACGAACAGGAGATCCGCTGCGGGATCTCTGGCGGACTGCTCTGCTTGTCGTCTCCCACGGTCACTTCTTCTCTTCAGGTCTCTTGCGGTTCTCGATGACCGCGTCGACCAGGCCGTAAGCCTTGGCTTCCTCCGCGTTCATGATGTTGTCGCGATCCGTGTCCTCATCGATACGCTCGACCGGCTGCCCCGTGCACTCCGACAAGATCATGTTGAGCTCCTTGCGCATGCGCAGGATCTCCTCTGCCTGGATCTTGATGTCGGAGGCCTGGCCCTGGGCGCCGCCGGAGGGCTGATGGATCAGGACGCGGGAGTGCGGCAGGGCGAAGCGCTTGCCCTTCTCGCCGGCGGCGAGCAGGACCGCGCCCATGCTCGCGCACTGACCGATGCAGATCGTCGAGACCGCTGGCTTGATATAGCGCATCGTGTCATAGATGCCGAGCCCATCGGTCACCGATCCGCCCGGTGAGTTGAGGTAGAACTGGATGTCCTTATCCGGATCCACACTTTCCAGGTGCAGCAACTGAGCGATGACGATGCTCGCGCTGACCTCGTTGACCTCGCCGGTCAGAAAGACCACCCGGTCGTTGAGCAGACGCGAGTAGATGTCGAAGCTGCGCTCGCCGCGGTTCGTCTGCTCGATGACCATCGGGACGAGTTGTGCGCGGATCGGATCGCTGAAGGTATCGCTCTGGTTCACAGGACTCTCCTATTCCTTCTTGGCGCTGCTCTTGGCAGCGGGTTTCTTCGCAGCGGCGGGTTTCTTGGCGGCAGCAGGCTTCTTCGCGGCAGCGGGTTTCTTGGTGGCAGCGGGTTTCTTCGCGGCGGGCTTCTTCGCGGCGGGCTTCTTATCAGCCTCTTCGACGATCTCGATCGTCGCGCTGTTGCGCAGCCACTGCAGGGCGTTGCGGTGGGTCAGGTCGTCGCGCAGGCTCGTGATCAGGCCGTTGTCCTGCCAACGCCGCTTGAGTTCTTCGGCCGACATCTTGTTCGCCTCAGCGGCGCGAGCAAGCTCCTCGTCGATCTCCTCGTCATCAGCGCAGAGGTTCTCTGCCCGGGCCAGCGCCTCAAGGGCCAGATCTGCGCGCACGCCCTCTTCTGCCTGACGGTGCATCTCAGAGGCGAAGCTCTCTTCATCCTGGCCGGTCATCTGCAGGTACTCCTGCAGGCTCATCTTCTCCTTCTGGCCTCCCAGCATCTCGCCGAACTGCTCGCTGAGGCGCCTGAGGCGTGCCTCGATCATCTCTGCCGGCGGCTCGCCTTCGAGTTTGGCGACGAGTGTGCTGAGGAGCCGGTCATCCTGTATGCGCTCCCAGGAGGTCGCGCGCTGGTTGTTCAGATAGGTCCGCAGGTTGTCGCGCAGGGCGTCAAGGGTCTCGAAGCCCATCTGCCTGGCAAGCTCGTCGTCAACGGTCGGAAGATCGAGCTTGTTGACCTCGTCGATCTGGGCGTCGAAGTGGATCGTCTTGCCCGCGAAATCGCTGTTGACGCCCGCGTCCTCGATGACGAACTCAGCCGTCGCGGACTCGCCGGCCTTCTTGCCGATCAGGGCTTCTTCGAACTGCGGGGGCATCATACCCTCGCCCATGTGCAGCACCAGACGCTCGACGTCGGAACCCTCGAAGGGCTCGCCATCGATCGTCGACGTGAAGCTGACTGTGGCGACCCCGTCAGCGGTGACCTGCGCGATCTTGGCGGCGGGCTGGACCTGCGCGAAGCGCTGGCGCATGGTCTCGACCTGGGCATCGATCTCGGCCTCGGTCGCCTCGCGCGGGGGCATCGTGATCTCGACCTTCGTGTCCTTGAGATCGAGCTCCGGACACAGGTTCACCGTCACGGTGTAGGTGTAGTCCTTGCCCTCTTCAAGCTGCTCAGGGTCGGCGAAGTCGGCCTGGCCGACCGTGCGCAGCTGCTCGCGATCGGCAGCACGGGGATAGGTCACATTGATGAGGTCCTCGAGCGCGGTGGTCAGGATGTAGTCCCTGCCCAACTGCTGCTCGAGTACCGGACGCGGCGCGTGTCCGGGGCGAAAACCCGGGATGCGGACCCGTTTCGCCAGAGTCTTGAAGGTCTTCTCGATCACCGCGTCCACCTGACTGGCGGGCACCGTGACCGTCAGATCGCCTGCGGTCTCATCCTTTTTCTTGAAGCTGGTCTCGATCATGAAGGTCTCTTTCTCCTTCTCAGAGGGGATACATACGTCTTTCTATTGTACTGGTTGCTGAGAGTTATGGTAGCAGACTACCCTGACAACACCGTAACAGCACAGGCGACAAGAACCGGGGGGACAGGCACCGTGGTCCCACTTGCGACAGGGGGCCGGGGGTGCTGTCGCCTTGTCTTGCAGCTCTGTTGGTGAGGGGTTCGTTCGCGTACGCGAGCGACCCCCTCACCTCCCACTTGTGGGACCGCGGTGCCTGTCCCCCCGGTTCCCTAGACGCGTCGACGGTAGATGCGCATCGCGAAGACATACGCCACGGCCATGATCCCGATGCACCAGGCGAGCGCGACCCAGATCTCAGAGCCGATCGTTGCTCGCATCAGCAGCGCCCGGATCGTGTTCACGATCGAAGTCACCGGCTGGTTCTCTGCAAAGGCGCGCACCGCCGCAGGCATCGTCGCCGTCGGCACGAAGGCCGAGCTGATGAAGGGCAGGAATATCAGCGGATACGCATAGACCCCCGCGCCATCGACCGTTTTCGCCACGAGGCCCGGGATGACCGCTATCCAGGTAAGCGTCAGGGTGAAGAGCATGACGAGCCCTGCCACTGCAAGCCACGCAAGCGGTCCGGCGCTGGAACGAAAGCCCATGGTGAGCGCGACCAGGATCACGATCACCACCGAGATCAGGTTGGACACGACCGAGGTCATGACGTGAGACCACAGCATCGCTGAGCGCTTGATCGGCATCGAGTTGAAACGAGAGAACAGGCCGGTCGCGACGTCGCTGAAGAGGCGCACCGTGGTATACGCGGTGCCGCTCGCGATCGTGATCAGCAGGATGCCGGGCAAGAGATAGCTCACATAGTTCATGCCGGCCGGCAAGCTGGTCTTGACCGCGCCGCCCATCACATACACGAACATCAGCATGATGCCGATAGGCGTGATGCAGACCGTGATGATCGTATCCGGGCTGCGCGTGATGTGCTTCATCAGGCGCCCGAACAAGGTGATCGTCTTACTCATCGCTGCTCGCCTCCTTCTCGCCGACAAGCGCAAGAAAGACGTCTTCGAGCGTCGGCTGCTTCTCGATGTACTCGACTTTCGCAGGCGGAAGCAGCGCCTTGAGCTCTTCCAGCGTCCCGTTGACGATGATCGTCCCGCCGTGCAGGATCGCTACCCGATCGGCCAGCTGTTCGGCCTCATCCAGGTACTGCGTGGTGAGCAGTATCGTCACGCCGCTGTCCGCAAGCCCCTTGACGGTCTTCCAGACCTCGAGGCGCGCCTCGGGGTCCAGTCCGGTCGTCGGCTCATCAAGGAAGATGACCGGCGGTGTCCCTACCAGACTCATCGCGATGTCAAGGCGCCGGGTCATGCCGCCGGAATAGGCGCCCGCCCGCTTGTTGGCCGCCTCGGTCAGGCCGAATCGGGCGAGCAGCGCGTCTGCGACCTTCGTCGGCTCGGGCACATCACGCAGTTTCGCGACCAGGACGATGTTCTCGCGACCGGTGAGGATGCCATCGACGGCGGCGAACTGCCCGGTCAGACTGATGTTCTCACGGACCTGGGCCGCCTGGCGCGCGACGTCGAAGCCGGCCACCGTGGCGCTGCCGCCGTCGGCGGCGAGCAGAGTGCTGAGGATGTTGATGATCGTGGTCTTGCCCGCGCCGTTGCTCCCGAGCAGCGCGAAGATCTCGCCGCGCCGGACCGTGAAGTCCACGCCGCGCAGGACCTCGGTGCTGGCGCCCTTCGGGCCCGCAAAGGTCTTGCGCAAACCCGTTACTTCGATGGCTGTGTCAGTCATTGGGCGCACTCCCCTTCCCGAGCTTGCGCGCAAGGGTCTCGTTGAGCTTCTGGCGGCGCTTCTCGAAGTAGCCCCGCTCGCCATACACGAGCTCGTCGACGAAGGCCGCCACATCGGCGCCCGTGATGTCGAGCACCTTGCGCCCGGACAGCGCGCTCTCTTCGAACAGCTCGACCAGGTTCTGGAGTGGCTTGATCGTCTCGATGCCCGTCGCGCTCCAGATGTACTTCTGGATCTCTGCATAGGCCACACCGTACTCATCCGGCAGCGCCTTGACCCGCGCCTTCAGCGCTTTCCATTCCCTTTTTCCGTTCAGGTCCCCGATGATCCTCTCTCTGATCGTCATGTCAGGCCTCCTTCAGTTCAGTCAGTCGTGATGCGACGTAATCCCACTTCTCCCAGAAGGTGCGCAGCTCCGCACGCCCCGCCGCGTTGAGCGCGAAGAACTTGCGCGGCGGGCCCAGCTCCGAGGGCTTCTTGCGGGTGGTGACCAGTGCGCCGCGCTCCAGGCGGATCAGTATCGTGTAGACTGTCCCCTCGACCACGTCCGTGAAACCGAGCTCATTCAGACGGCGCGTGATCTCGTAGCCGTAGGTCTCGCCGCGGCTGATGATCTCGAGCACGCAGCCCTCGAGGACGCCCTTGAGCATCTCGGTCAGGTTGTCCATCTGTCGCACCTCCTGCGTTCCTTTGTCCTTGCGTTCCGGCGTTCCTTTGTCCGGCGTTCCGGCGTCCCTGCGTCCTGCGTTCCTGCGTCCTGCGTTCCTGCGTCCCGGCGTTCCGGCGTTCCGGCGTTCCGGCGTCCAACTAATCAGTAGCACCGATATGCAGTATCACTTAGTACCACTCTATTGTGTCACTTAGTAGTGGAGCTGTCAAGCGGGTTCATTTTGAGCCAACGAATCCAGTGTGCAGAAAACGAACCCTCTTTGAGAGTGCGCCCAGAACCGCAGCCGCAACGCCTCGCGCCTCTTGGACTCACTCCCAACTTGCCATCAGCATGCTGCCGTTGGGCGCACTCCCGATCTGCAGCAAAATCGCCTCTCTTTGTCCCATAATGACGATAAAAAGACATCGAACACCTGATTCGTCATGCTTTTTGAGCACAACGTCTTTTTATCGAAATTCTGAGACATATATTGTCTTTTTTTCGTCAAAACGGGACAAACTCAGCTACCATCACTGCATGCAATGGTTCATCTCACATAGTTCTGCACTTGAGTTCTGGCGCAGAACGCAAGCAGAGGACGCGCTGAGCCGGAAGCGGTCGCGTGCCGCCAAAGTCCCGGCCAGAACGGGAGCTGTCAGGGAGCTCCGCAAGAGCGGCGTTCTGAACCTGTCAACACCCCTTCATGTCCTGGCAAGAAGCGTGGGCGTCAGGAAGAACCTGGGCGACCTGCACCGCCACATCAGTTCCGGGCAGTTCCCCGCAGGAAGCTTCATTCCGGTCACTCCGGAGCTGATCGTCTGCTCGCCGGAGCTCTGTTTCCTCCAGATGGCAAGCGAGCTTCCCCTGATCGAACTTGTGGTCCTGGGCTACGAGTTCTGTGGTGGGTACCGCCTGAACAAGCAGAGCGCGCCCAGGCAAGGCTTCCGCGACGATCGTCCGCTGACCGATGTTGCGAAGTTGAGCGCTTACCTTGAAAGAGCGACCGGGCTGAAAGGCCGCAAGAACGCCGTGCGCGCCCTGCGGTTCATCGCAGACAATGCCGCTTCGCCGATGGAGACGGTGCTCTGCCTGCTGCTGACCCTGCCCTATCGACTGGGCGGATACGGCTTTCCCAAACCACGGCTCAACTGCCACATCAGACTGGAGATCGACTCGCAGAAGGCGCGGAGCAGAACGCGCGCCGGCCTGCCCCGGCAGTACTGCGGCGACCTGTATTGGCCCGACGAACAGGTCGATGTCGAGTATGACAGCGACGCCTGGCACTCGACTCACGGCAGGGCTGCACAAGACATCCGCCGGCGCAACGCTCTGACCGCAGCAGGAGTGACCGAGCTTACCGTAACACGAGCGCAGGTCATGCATACCGGAGAGTTTCGCGAGATGGCTGAGGAGCTGAGCTCTCTGCTGGGAAAGCGTCTGAAGTGCTCTGGCCCGGAATTCGCCGCGCGCCACCAGGCTTTGCGCGCTCGACTGCTTCCCGGGATATCTGCAGACAGATAGCCCGCAGCGTGTCTCTGAGCGCGCCCATTCACGTCGCTGCGCTTCCGGGTTCAGTTATACTTGAGGCCAGCGTGCGGGCGTGGCGGAACGGCAGACGCGCCAGGTTTAGGTCCTGGTGAGCTTCGCTCGTGGGGGTTCAAATCCCCCCGCCCGCACCAACTCGCAGAGCCCTTCCCGCCCTTCTTCCGTTTCCGGTACAATAAGACGCTCTGCACATCCAGCCCGGACGAGGGGCTTCACGGCAAGGACCACTACATGATCGGTGAGTTCACCCGCTTCGACATGGAGCGCAAACCCTGCAAGCCCTGGCGTGTCCTGGCGCCGATCATCTGGGCGATCAGCTTCCCCAAATCCTGGCGCCATCGCAGCCGCATCGACAAGAGCGGCCTGCCCACGGACCTCAAGCCGCCCTACTTCCTGCTATGCAACCACAACTCCTTCATGGACTTCATGATCATGTCGCGAGCGATCTTCCCGCATCAGGCCAACTACGTGGTGGCCATCGACGGCTTCATCGGCATCGAGTGGCTGCTGCGCCCGGCTGGCGGCATCTGCGCCCGCAAGTTCACGCGCAACATCTCGGCCGTCAAGGGGATGCTCGCCGGGGCACGCGCCGGCACGATCCAGGTCCAGTTCCCCGAGGCGCGCTATTCGCTCTGCGGCACGGCAGCGATGCTGCCGGAAGCCCTGGGCAAGATGGTCAAGAAGATGGACGTGCCGGTCGTCACGCTGATCATGCACGGCCATCACGTCAACTCGCCCTTCTGGCATGTGGGCAACCGCGGCGCGAGACCGATCCAGGCAGAGATGAAACAACTGCTCTCACAAGATGAGGTCAGGATGCTTCCCGTCGACGAGATCAACACGCGCCTCAGCAGCACCTTCATCTACGACGACTTCGCCTGGCAAAAGGAGCACGGCGTGCGCATCACGAAGAAGGACCGCGCCGAGGGCCTGCACAAGGTGCTCTACCAGTGCCCGGCCTGCCAGACAGAATACGAGATGACGTCGGAGGGCGTCCATCTGCACTGCGACCACTGCGAGAAGAGCTGGGAGATGACCGAGCTCGGTGAGCTGCGCGCGACCTCCGGCGCCACTGAGTTCAGCCACATCCCGGACTGGTACGAGTGGCAGCGCGCCAACGTGCGCCGCGAGGTCGAATCCGGCGCCTATGGCTTCGAAGCCGAGGTCCGCATCGAGTCGCTGCCCAACGCGAAGGGCTTCGTGGTCTTCGAGGACCCCGGCAAACTAACGCACTCCGCAGACGGGTTCACGCTGACGGGCGTCTGCCAGGGAAAGCCGTTCACGCAACACTGGAGCGTGCGCGAGCTCTACTCCTGCCACATCGAATACGACTACAAGGGCAGAGGCGACTGTATCGATCTGAACACGAACAACGACACGCTCTATCTCTTTCCGCAGGCAGAGAAGTTCTCGATCACGAAGATATCACTGGCGACCGAAGAGCTCTATAAGCTGGATTCAGGCGTTCTCGACTAAAGCGAGCTGGGCGGTCTGTACGTAGACGCGCGCGCCCATCTCCTGGTCAAGCGTGTGCAGGCCCATGCTGTCCCCGCCGAAGGTCTGATACCGCCCGATGTTGGTCGAAGCGTTGTCCTCCTCCTCGACCTGCTCCTTGACGAACCAGTCCAGGAACTGCGTCGTCTTGAAGTCCCGAACCTCCTGGGCCTCCTCGACGATCGCATAGATGAGCGCGGTCACCGACTGCTCGTGCTCGAGCGTCTGCTGCAGGATCGCTTCAAGGCTTGCGAACCCGGTCGGCGGCGCCTCGATGGCGCCGAGCTCCACCGAGCCGCCCGCGTTGAGGATGAAGTTGAAGAAGATGAGCGCATGGTCCATCTCCTCTTTGTATTGCACATAGTACCAGTGACCGTAGCCGTCGAGGTTCTTCTCGCGCAGCCAGGCCGACATCGACAGGTACAGGTTGGCCGAATAGATCTCGGCGACGATCTGCTCGTTGAGCAGCTTCTCGACTTCCGGTGCGAACATGACAGACCTCCTCGTTTCTCGTTATCATTCTACTCGATGTCGAACACTCCCGTGTAAAGCTGGAAGTAGTAGCATAGGAGACACGAGTGGGAGGCGAGGGGGTCGCTCGACCCGTCGCCTGAGCCCCCTTGCCTTCAAGCCTGCCAGTGGGTGGCGAGGGGGTCGCTCGCGTACGCGAACGAACCCCTCGCCGACAGACCTGCAAGCGGATGGCAGGGGGGTTTGCTCGCGTACGCGAACGAACCCCCCTGCAGACAGACCTGCCAGTGGGAGGCAGGGGGGGTTGCTCGCGTACGCGAACGAACCCCCCTGCCCTCAGAGCTGCACAAGCACAGAAAGGACGTCATGCCCCGCACGACCGTCACAGCATCAGCCGGCGTCGACGCCTACACCGGCGCCTCCGTGCCTTTCCGCACGGTCGCGCGCAAGTTCGCCAGCTACTACGCTCCCTTCAAGGGCCTTCTAGCCTTCGACCTGTTCTGCGCGCTTATCGTCTCTGCCGTCAGCCTCGCCTTCCCCTTGATCCTGCGCTGGCTTACGACCACGCTCTTCGCCGGACCGGCAGACAAGATCTACGGCGCGCTCTGGATCATCGCTCTGGGGATGCTCGCGCTGGCCGCCCTCTCTTACGGCGCGCAGTACTTCATCACCTACTGGGGACATCTCATGGGCGCGCGCATGGAGACCGCGATGCGCCAGGACCTCTTCGACCAGTACCAGCGGCTCTCTTTCAGCTACTATGACCGCAACAACACCGGCGAGATGATGAGCAAGCTCATCTCGGATCTCTTCGACATCTCAGAGCTCGCCCACCACGGCCCCGAGAACCTGCTCATCGCCGTTCTCATGACCACCGGCTCGCTGACGATCCTGTTCTTCATCAACCCCGTGATGACCGCGATCCTGCTGGTCATCACGCTCGCGATACTGGCGCTCAGCTACTACAAGAACCGCCAGATGGGCGCGGCCTTCTTCGACAACCGCGTCAAGATGGCAGGCGTCAACGCGCGCCTGCAGGACACGCTGGCCGGCATCCGGGTCGTCAAGAGCTTCACGAACGAACGTATTGAGCGCCGCAAGTTCAGCGAGGGCAACGTGCTCTTCTTGGAGTCGAAGGCACGCGCCTACCGCACGATGGCGAGCTTCGGCTCGCTGAACCTCTTCTCGCAGGGCCTGCTCTACGCCGCCGTGCTCGTCTGCGGCGGCTTCTTCATCGCGCGCGGGCAGCTGAGCGTGACCGATCTGGCGGTCTATGCGCTCTATATCACGATGTTCATGAGCCCCATCAAGCTCCTTGTCGAGTTCACCGAGCTCTTTCAGCAGGGCTACGCGGGCTTCCGGCGCCTGCTTGAGGTCTTGAGCGAGCATCCCGACATCACCGAGAAGCCCGACGCGGTCGCGCTCAAAGCCGCGACCGATGGCCTGCGGGACAAGATCGCCTACCGCGCTGTCAGCTTCGGCTATAACGATGAGCCCGACGTCATCAACCGCATCGACTTCGAGATACCGGCCGGCAGTACCGTCGCGCTGGTCGGGCCCTCGGGCGGCGGCAAGACGACGCTCTGCTCGCTCCTGCCGCGCTTCTACGAGCTCCGCGCAGGCGCGATCACGATCGACGGCCAGAACACGGGCGACGTCACGCTCGCCTCACTGCGCTCTGCCATCGGCATCGTGCAGCAGGAGGTCTATCTCTTCTCTGGCAGCATCGGAGAGAACATCGCCTACGGACGCCCCGACGCCACCGTCGAAGAAGTCGAACAGGCCGCTCGCGACGCGAACATCCACGACTTCATCAGCTCGCTGCCGCAGGGCTATGACACCGACGTCGGCGAGCGCGGCGTGAGACTCTCCGGCGGCCAGAAGCAGCGCATCGCCATCGCGCGCGTGTTCCTCAAGGATCCTCCGATACTGATCCTGGACGAGGCCACGAGCGCGCTCGACAACGAGAGCGAGCGCTACGTCCAGCACTCGCTGGAGCGCCTGTCACACGGTCGCACGACGCTCGTGATCGCGCACCGCCTGTCCACCATCAAGAACGCCGACAGCATCCTCGTGATCACGAACGGCCAGGTGCGCGAACAGGGCTCGCACACCGAGCTCCTGGAGAAGGACGGCCTCTATGCCCACTACTACAAGCTCCAGTTCGAAGGCCTGGACTAGAGCCCCTCAAGATACTGCGCAGGACTCATGATCCAGTCCTCCGCAGGAAAATGCTTCAGATTGCCCGTCACCAAGGGACAAAAACAGAGTTTCGCCACTTCATAGAAGGGACGGTCTGTTTCATCCAGGAACTCGATATCAACATGAAACGGATCGACATCGAAACCGTAGCTCTCGATCATCTCAAAAAGATTATCCAGTGTCATCGGATTGAAACCAAATGCAGGACGTGCCATTACTTCGTGGTATTCAGCCAATATGCGCCAGTCATAAAAGATCTTCAAGAAACCGGTCTGAACAAACCTGATCAGCTGAACGGGCGGTGATTCTTTTGCAGCTAGCATCCCTGATACAAAAACGTTTGTATCAAGCACAACCTGCTGCGGCATGCCTGCGGTCATGCAACCTTCTCCTGAGCACCTTTTTCCGCCTTTGCACGCATCTCTGCCCGTGTCTCAGCGATGATCTCGTTGATCTCATCAAGACTCATATCTCCGGTGCCGTTTGCCGCAGATTGTGCACGGATCTCATACCAAGCCTTCATCGCGCGCGCACTGCGGATCATGCGCAAGGTCTCCTCCACCTCCGCCGGATCGGTGCTGATCACTATGGCCCGCGGCTTGCCGTTGTGGGTCAGCACGATCTCGCGCTTTTCGTCCAGGGCATCCCACAACTCCCTGGTGTTGGTGCGCAGTTCCCGTGTTGTCATGAATACCATAATGTGCTCCTTACCGTGTGCTTATAGTATACACCTGTCTCTGAACCTCGCAAGCGACCGGCATCAGGTCTACGCGAATACTATCTTTTCAATAGGTTTTCGTGTACTATAGAAATATGAAGCAAAACGCCGCCATCAAAGCACTTACCTCCTGGGACCGAAAGGGACGCTCTGTGTTCCGCAAAAGCGACCTGGGCATCATCTTCGACGAGACAGGTCGGACGCTGGACCAGACTCTGGCCCGACTGGTGAAGAACGGCATCCTGGAGCGTGTCGCCCACGGCGTCTACCTCTACGCGCACAGCCGTCACATCGGGTATGCGACCATCGAGCATATCGCCCGAAACCTCCGGCGCGGAGAGATCACCTATGAAAGCCTTGAAAGCGCTCTGTCACAATATGGGGTCATCTCGCAGATCCCGATCGATCGTGTTACCCTGATGACTACCGGGCGCAGCGGCGAATACGACACTCCCTTTGGGGTCATCGAGTTCACTCACACAAAGGCGAACATAGGCGACATCTTGGCAGGCGTGCTCTATCGCGAAGACCATCCGCTGCCCATCGCAAGCAAGCAGTACGCCTATGCCAATCTCCGTTCAACGGGAAGAAACCTGAACATGATCGATGAGGAGGAACTCCATGCCACAGATTGATTTCTCAGCCTACGCACGCCATATCGCCACTACGAACAACACCCAGATGATGCTTCCGGTCATCGAGAAAGAGCTTCTTCACTACGAGATCCTCCGGGCGATGCAGGAAGCTGGCCTGCTTTCAAACATCGTATTCCAGGGGGGGACCTGCCTGCGTCTCTGCTATGGCGCGCCTCGCTACAGCGAAGACCTGGATTTCTCCGGCGGCGCCGATTTCAAGACCAGCGACCTGAGCAACTTGCGAGACTGTATCACCCAGGCGCTTCCCCGCAAATATGCGGTGACCGCAGAAGTCCGCGGGCCGAAAGAACGGATCGCGCTCGTCCAGAAATGGCGTATCAGGATCGACACCATACCTGATCGTCCCGATCTTCCTTCCCAGAAGATCGCCCTGGAGGTCGCCGCTATCCCCTCCTACACACGACAGGCGCAGATGCTTCAACTCAACTACGAAGGACTCCCGGCAAGCTATGAAGATGTCATGCTTTTCGCTGAGTCCCCTGAAGAGATCCTGGCAGATAAACTTGTTGCATTCGTGTGCTCACAGTATATTCGCCACCGAGACATCTGGGACATGTTCTGGATCATGCGCCGCCCGCACATCAACCTTGAACAGGCTCGCGACCTGCAGAAGCAGAAAGTGATCGACTACGGTGAACAGGAGCGATTCGAACACAACCTCGTCCGAGTAACTGAACAATTGCCGTCGATCATCGAGAGCGACGATTTCAGGACCCAAATGAAACGGTTCCTCCCAGCTGAGACTCTTCAGAGTACTCTGGAGCGACCAGAATACCGATCCGTCCTTCAAAAAGACATCCGGAGTCTGTATTCCAAATTGGGGTGAGCTGCCCGGGGGAAGGGGAATGGGCAGCTCACAGGGGGATATGATCGAGAGGCGCCGGAAGGGGGTCCCAGAAACGCCTCTGATCAGCTATAAGGAATGCCGACGTCTACGCAAGCTCACCAGGGCGAGTGCGCCCAGACCCGCCAGCGCAAAGGCGAGCGGAGCTACGACCAGCACGTCACCGGTCTGAGGCAAAGCAAGCGGCACAGCCGTCGGGATGTAGAGGATGGGGTTGCCCTCTGGGTCAGTTCCCCACTTCTTGCCCGGAGGCGGAGGCGGCAGGTTGGGAGGCGGCGGGCCAACAGGAGTATCCGCAGCTTCCACGAAGATCGCGATCTCCTGGAAGGGCGCATCCAGGCCGGGCGTATCAGACACATTCAGGCGGATGACGTAGCCATCCCCCTTGGGATAGTTCACCACGCTCCACTTGATGCCCTCGTAACCGGATGCCTGCAGGGCAGAGAGCGGGATGGTCTCCTCCGGATCGGTGATGCTGACGCCAGCCAGCCGTAAGATGTCAGCAAGCGTGAGTGTTGCCGGTTGGCGCACATAGAGCACGGGGCGTTCCACATGGATAGTCGGAGGAGTGTCTG
>WQUG01000086.1 GCA_009785855.1 Actinomycetes bacterium | reverse complement strand
GGGACCAGGGGGACAGGCACCGGGGGCGACAGGGGGTCAGCGGGGGCGACAGGGGGTCAGGGACCGTGTCGCATTTGCGATCCAAATGCGACACGGTCCCTGACCCCCTGTCGCCACCCCCTGTCGCCCCCGGTGCCTGTCCCCCTGGTCCCGCTCAGCGTCGACGATGCCGGTCGAGGCGATAGCTGATCGAAGTCACGACCCGGGCGCCCAGCTCCCGGGCAAGCCCCGCAAGATACTCGTCCGCGAAGAGCGGCAGCTGCTGGGCGAACAGGTTCGAATCCAGCCAGACGATCAGCTCATCTCCGCGCAGGAAGAGGTTCTTCGTGTGGGCAGCGACGCTCGGACCGGCGACCGCCTCCCAGGCCTGGCGCAGACGGTCATTCTGGCCCAGACGGTCTCCGTTCGGGTCGATGTGGCTGCGCAGCTGCTCAAGGCTCAGGTCGAAATCGAGCAGCTTGCCTCGCTGGTGGCGGGGAAAGCCCTTGTTCTCGCGAAAGCTGAAGTCGTCTGGCTCATAGTTCGGCGACAGACTCTCGGTCCGGGCCAGCTCCTCGGCTTCGTAGAAGTCCTCAAGGTCGTCGTGGTCAGTCATCCTGGACGCCCTCGGCGAGTTCTGTGACATCGACCAGCGTCGCCCGTTCGAGCAGGTCCGGTCTGAAGTAGTCGACGTTAGCCGTCGTGATGACGGTCTGCGCGGCCGTGCCGACATATTCAGTCAAGGCGGTTCGGCGGCGTTCGTCGAGCTCGCTCATGACGTCGTCGAGCAAAAGCAGGGGGCGCGTGCCCCGGAGCGTCGTGATGACATCGATCTCGGCGATCTTCCAGGCCAGCGCGATGCTGCGCTGCTGACCCTGCGAGGCGAAACTGCGGGCCGCCTGCCCTGCGAGCGTGAACAGCAGGTCGTCATGATGCGGGCCGACCGTGGTGGTGTGGCGCGCCTGATCCGCCTCTGTGGCCGCAACAAGCGTGCGCGTCAGGGCTTCTGCGTCCCTGCTTCCTTCTTCTGCCCAGTCCGTCACGTAGGCGACCTCGAGTTCACATTCCGGATCGATCCGGCGGTAGGAGGCGATGAGCGCGGGCCGCAGCTGGGCGAAGAGCGACAGGCGACGCTGGACCAGCGCCACCCCGACCTCGACCAGACGCTCGGTCCAGGCCTCGAACACCGGGCCCGACCAGTGCTCGTCTTTGAGCAGGCGGTTGCGCTGCGTGACTATCTTGCGATACTCCTGGCGCAGCCGGCGATAGGCCCCCGAGATCTGCGCTCCCAGATCGTCGAGCGCGTCGCGGCGCCTGGACGCACTCTCATGAACGAGTCGCAGATCAGCAGGAGTGAACAGGACGCAGGGCAGGACCCCGCCCATCGCTTCACTGCTGCGCAAGGTCTTTCCGTTGACGCGATAGCGCCGCCTGCCGTCTTCAGCGTCAAGGCAGACTTCGCGCTGCCTGCCCTGATCGCGCGCCAGCAGGGTCGCGCGCGCATGAGTATCTCCCCAGCGGATAAGGTCGCGCCAGTTCGTCGTGCGAAAGGATCCGCCCTGCGTCAGAAGTTGCAGGGCCTCGATCGCGTTGGTCTTCCCACTGGCATTGGGACCGGCCAATACCGTGAGGCTCTGTCCGAAGGGTATCAGCGCGCGACGATAGCTTCGGAAACTCTCCAGATGCAGGCTTTCGACAAGAAACGACACCGGGCGAACAGGTCAGTTGATGCGCATCGGCATCACCAGATACAGGAAGTCCTCTTCCGGAGCACGGATGATCCCCGGTTTCATGGAATCCTGCACCTCGATCGTGATGAACTCGCTCTCGATCACCGACAAGCCATCCTGCAGGAAGCTGTAGTTGATGGCGATCTCCCGATCTTCACCTTCTGCCTTGATCATGACGTGCTCTGATGCTGAGCCAAGGTCCAGCGACTGTGAGGTCAGCGAGAGGTCCTGATCCTCCACAGAGATGCTGAACTTGATCGCGGCGTTGGTCACCGCCAGCAGAGCAACACGCTTGACGGCTTCGAAGATCTCGCTTTGAGCGACGGTCGCCTTGACCGTCCATTCTTTAGGTAAGAGTTGTGCGAAGTTGGGATAGTTCCCCTCGATCTTGCGGGTCACGAATTGGGTCTGTCCAAAGCTGAACAGTATCTGGTTCTGAGACAGAGAGATCGTGACATCACCAGCATCGAGCATCTTGACGACTTCTTCGAAGGCGCGCCCGGGGATCAGAGCGGTAAATACTTCTTCTAAAGGATCCTCGAGTTTTCGGGTCACGATCGCAAGACGATATATATCCGTCGCGACCATCTTGATCCCCTCATCTTCTGCGATCAGATAGATGCCGGTCAGCACAGCGCGGGTCTCATCCTTGCTGACAGCCTTGATGACCTTCCCGACCATCGACCTCACTGTCTCGGACGGAAGAGTGATCTGCTGTTTTCCTGTGACTTCAGGAAAACGAACGAAATCATCAGGATTCAGAGTCCTGATCGTGAAACATGATTGCTGCGCGCTTATCGTCAGCTGCTCACCCTCAAGAGAAAGACTGACGGCGCTTTCTGGTAAGGAACGAACGATATCAGAGAATATCCTCCCGGGGACCGCGACCGTGCCCGGCTCAGTTATCAATCCCTCGACCTGAGTCTTGATAGAGGTCTCAAGATCTGATGCGAAGAAGGTGATCATCCCCTCTTCGCAGGATATAAGGATCCCGGAAAGAGAGGGCACGGAAGAACGTGACGCTGTTGCGTGGATGACGCGTGCCAGGGCAGCGCTGAGTTCTGATTTGGCGATGCTGATCTGCATGGTTACCCCTTTACTTCTAGAGAGATATAGTAATCATCATAATAAGCCCGGTGGAGAAGTGGAAAACTTCTTTCTTCCCAGTGTAGCGGTGGTATACCTTTGAGGAGAAGTTGTTGATAACAACACCATCTTTTCCTCGTTTTCAACACCGGTGAAGAGAGAAGCGAAGAAAGTAGTTACTTTTCCTTTACCTGACTTGATTATAAACATATCATACACACGCTTTTCAACAAGTCCGATCAGGGAGTCTCAGCTCTTGCTCTTAAGAGAACTGGTCAGATGCTGGACCTGCTGATAGATATCGGTATCACTGCTCATCTCTTTTTTGATCTTATTGACGGCATGCATGACGGTCGTGTGATCTTTTCCGCCAAAAGCGCGCCCGATCTGAGGGAAAGAAGAATCTGTCAGCTCCTGGCAAAGATACATGGCGATGTGACGGGGAAGCACGATCTCATGTTTGCGTTTACTGCCGACAAGGTCGATATGGTTGATAGAGAAGTAGCGACAGACCTCAGCCTGGATCTGAGCGATGGTGACCGGCTTGACGATCTTGTTGCCAAAGAGGTCCTTGGCGACCATCTCCGCCAGCTCTTTGCTCACATATTCTTTATGGGTCAGCTCAGCGAAAGCGATGATGCGGGTCAGCGCTCCCTCCATCTCGCGGATGTTGCCCGTGGCCCGGTCCGCGATGTAGTCGATCGCCTCAGGGTTGAAGGGCAGTTTCTCTGACTCAAGGAACTTCGTGATGATGGCATAGCGCGTCTCATATTGAGGAGGCTGGATATCGACCTGCAGACCACTGCCGAAACGACTGGTATAGCGCTCGTCCATCTTCAGCTCAAGCGGAGAACGGTCCGCCGCGATGACGATCTGCTTGCCGCGGCCCTTGAGGAAGTCGATCGTGAAGTAGAGCTGTTCGATACAGGCAGGCTTGCGCTCGAGAAGCTGGACATCGTCGATGAGGAGGATGTCCGTGGTGCGATAGTGGTTGCGGAAGGCCTCAGTGTCGAGGGTGCGGGCGGTGCCGGTCGAAGCGTTCACGTACTGGTTGATGAACTCCTCGGTCGTCGTGTAGATGACCTTCTTCTCAGGGTAGACTTCCTGGATATAGGAGCCGATCGCCTGGAGGAGATGGGTCTTACCCAAGCCGGAGGAACCCCAGATGAACAGAGGATTGAAACCAGATTTCAGCGCAGGGGCTTCAGCGACCGCCAGGGCCGCGTTGCGCGCGAAGGCGTTCTGATCGCCGACGACAAAGGAATCGAAGGTATACTTCGGGTCGAAGTTCGACTTATCCGAGGAGTCAACGACCGGCCGTTCCTTGGGGATAAGGTCGTTGATGTTCTTGCCCCGCTCCTTGCTGGAGTGCAGGGCTTTCTCTGCAAGACTTTCGTCGGTGACGATCGTGACAGTGACCGGACGGCCGACCAGAGAGGACAAGACCTCTGCGATGATGTCCTTGCAGGTGGCCTCTGCGAAGCCCCGGCTGAAGTCATCGGAGATGCCGAGGATCAGACGGTCGGGGCGGGAGCCTGCCAGAGGAGACATACAGAGGATGAGGCCACGGAAGCGTGACGCGGGCACCCGTCGTTCCAGAAGCGTGAGCGCCTCGGCCCAGAACATATCGACCGGATCCAGAGAGGCCGAAGCCGGTGGATCGATATCCACTGACGGGGCTGGCTCCCCGGTATACTTCTGTGCGCGCTTCGCTTCGTTCATGTCAGTCCTCTGCATGCAGGGCCCCCAAGTACCTTACTTACGTCCAGGCGCTTGCCTGGGTGACGGATTCTTATAGTACCACCTGGTACAAGCTGCGAACGGCAGGTCTTCCATCTTTTTTATCCGGACCGGGCTTCGGGTGTTCGATCGAGGGTTTTCCCCAGTATTCTCGTTGCTTATTCACAGACAACAGGAAGACACCTCTTGCTATAAGGCTCTGACCTGCGGTTTTGTCGGTACGCACGCTTGTTCGAAAGAAGCGGCAGGGGCGCTGAAAGTTATCAACAGGGTTGGGAAAACGGTTGATAACTCCAACGTTTCCAACCCTCAAGTACAGTACTTGCAGCACAGACAGGGTGTGTCTATCGACCGAGGTTCCACAGGCTCGAAGAACATCGTCCGGATATTCAGTTATCAAACCAGAAGAAAACGGAAGAACGGGTCATTCACCGCGAAAAGATTCTAGCGTATGTGATGATCGCGCGCAGGGGGCCGAAGATGGTTATCCACAGCCTGGGGGACAACTGGCAGGAGAGCGCCGAGGGTTATCCACCGTTTCCACAATTCTATCCCCCGGAACGACCGTCCTGAACGGCTCGGCCTGGAGCGTCAGCGGCACGATGGCCGCGCGAACACGATTTGACATCCGGGCGCTTGGGCACATACAATTGATAACCCTACTTGGATGAAGATTCTGCTGGGAGGCATGATGAAAAGGACGTATCAACCGAACAACCGCCATCGTGCGAAGACCCATGGTTTCCGCGCACGCATGTCGACCAAAGGCGGGCGCGCTGTACTTGCAGCACGTCGGCGCAAGGGTCGTCGCGTTCTCTCTGCCTGAGTATGAACTGATGGGCCGATGGCCTCGCGCAACAGCATAACCATCACATCCTCAGAGGAGATCGGGCATATGATGAGGAAAGGTCGCCGATATAACGGCGACCTTCTTTCTATCAGCTTCGTTCCTGCGGCAACAGAAGGCCCGGGGCGGGTCGCCTTCCTTGCGGGTAAGCGTCTGGGTAACGCGGTGTGGCGCAACCGCGCGAAGCGGGTCCTGCGGACGGCGCTCGCTGCGGCGGGGGGAGTTCCTGCCAATGTCGATCTGCTGCTCATCGCGAACTCCCGGACGCCGTCTGGTTCTTCGAACGACATCGCAGAAGAGATAGCTGTTCTTTTCCGGAAAGCTCATATATAATGGCTACAGCGAAAACAAAGCGAGGTGCGCGTACGGCTCTGGGTCGTCTGCCGCGCCTGGTGCCGATCTTCCTGATACGAGGGTATCAGCAGGTGGTCTCCCCTCTCCTTCCACGATCCTGCAGATTCGTACCGACGTGCTCTGCTTATGCGGTAGAAGCACTACAGCGCTACGGTGTACTAAAGGGCGGATGGCTCGCAACCAAGCGTATTTTGCGCTGCCATCCCTGGAATCCCGGAGGCTATGATCCGGTTCCCTGAGGGACCGGAAGTCTGGGTAAGGAGAAACGATGTGGCAATCGATACTTAACGCTCTCTTTCAGGTGCTGAAGCTGTTCTATGACTTCACAAAGGACTGGGGCCTCGCGATCGTCCTGCTGACGATCGTGTTCCGTATCCTTGTCTGGCCGCTGATGACGAAGCAGGTCAAGAGCACCGTCGGCATGCAGAAGCTCCAACCTTTGATGAAAGAGGTCCAGGAGAAGTACGCCGACGACAAGCAGAAGCAGAGCGAAGAGATGATGAAGCTCTATAAAGAGCAGAAAGTAAGTCCGTTCTCGGGCTGCCTTCCGATGCTCCTGCAGTTCCCCCTGCTGTTCGCGTTCTATGGGATGCTCAGTATCGCTCATAAGGCTGGTGACAAGGGTGGCCCGCTCTATCAATTCCTGAATGGAGCCGCCGCTCCTTTTCTGAAGTTCATCCATCTGCCTGGAGCGAAACCGCTTGAGTTTGTAGATCGCGCTACTAAAGTTACCATCGAGGCGCGAGGTTTTCTTCCGGATATCATGAAGACCCCCGGTATGATCCTGAAGGCGTCCGGGGGCTGGAACCACCTTCCCAATGCGCTTCCCTGGCTGTGGCCTTATCTGCTCATCCTGCTGCTGTTCGCGGTAGGAAGCCTGATCCCGATGCTGATGATGCCGGGGAGCGGTTCGCAACAGAAGAGCATGGGCATCTTCATGTCGCTCTTCATGCTGGTCATCGGGTTCAATATCCCGGCGGGCGCCTTGCTCTACTATGTTGTGTCGACACTCTTTGCGGTTGGCCAACAGGCACTGGTCCAGAAGCAGATGCTTCTTGCTGAAGAAAGAGAAGTCTCGGAGATCATAGCCGCAGAGGACGAACCCAAGAACAAAGGCAAAGGGAAGAAGAAGGCCCAAACGAACAAGGATGCTGGCACCAAGTCCAGCTCAAAGAAATAAGGAGTTGCGTGATGGAGAAAGAGTTCACAGCGACGGCGGAAACGATCGAGGCAGCGCTCGACGAGGCACTTGAGCAGCTCGGGGTGCAGCAGGATGCTGTCACCTACGAGATCCTCGAGGAGCCCTCGACGTCGTTCTTCTCAGGGAACAGACCAGCGGTCGTGAAAGTGACCGTACGGGCGGACTATATTCAGGAGCTTCGCTCTGAGAAGGATATTGATGAAGAAGGTGACGGCTTCAGCGAGTCGGGGGAAAGTCCGGCGCCGGATCTCCGACGCGACTACGAGGACCTCAGCGACGAAGAGATCGATGCGATCGCGGATGAGGCGACCAAAGTGCTGAAAGAGATGGTCAACTACTTCGAGATCGATGCGGTGAGCATCGATGAATATGAGGGCGACGAGGGTGAGATCATCTTTGATATAACGGGCGAGAAGAACCTTGCGCTTCTGATCGGGCGTCACGGGCGGACCATTGATGCGCTGCAGGTGTTGATGTCCTCGATCACAACGAAACGCTGCGGTATCCACTACCCGCTTTCAGTCGACGTTGAAGGCTATCGCCATCGTCGCAAGCAAAAGATCACAGAGATCGCCACACGCGCGGGCGAACGCTGTGTCCGGAGCCATCGGCCGGTACCCCTGAAGCCGATGACTCCCTATGAGCGGCGACTTGTTCATATCGCGCTCCGCGATATGAAGGGGGTGACCTCTGAGAGCGAAGGCGCTGGCGCCCAGCGCCACGTCGTGGTTTTTCCGAGCTAGACGAACATCATATCGAACTGAAGGGCGCGGCATCGATCGCGCCTTTCTTGTATAATGTTTCACGTGAAACATCGTGGATAAGACCCTGAGAACATATGGTATCGATCTGAGCCCTGAACAGGAGGAGCTCATCATCGGACATCTGCAGTTCGTTCTTGAGAAGAACAAGGAGCTCAACCTCACCCATATCAGAGAGCCGGAGCGCGCGTTGCTGCTCCATGTCGTGGACTCGCTGTTTGTTCTCCCCGAGGTCCGGCAGGCACCCGAGGGAGCTCTGTTGGATATGGGTTCGGGCGCCGGGTATCCGGGTCTTCCGCTGGCTGTCGTAACGCAGAGGAACTGCACCTTGCTCGACGCGCGCGAGAAGAAAGTACGGGTCCTTCAAGAGTTCCTCCAGGCTCATCCCGCTCTTTCTTATTGCGAGGCGGTGGCGGGGCGCGCGGAGGAGTTCGCCCTTGAGCATCGGGGCTCCTTTGCCATCGTGATCGTGCGCGCGCTCGCTGCCCTCCCCTCGCTTCTTGAGCTGGCCTCCCCGTTGCTGCAACAGGGGGGGCAGCTGATCACACTGAAGGGGCGCCTGGATCAAGAGGAGCATAAGCGCGCCGAACAGTTGCGGGAAGCTACGGGCTTGTGCGAGTATAGCCATAGGGCGTATACGTTGCCGGGCGGAGAACATCGGGAGGTCATCGTCTATGAGAAGATGGTACCGGCACAGCGCGATCTACCCCGGCGGTCGGGGCGCGCTCAGCGTAAGCCCCTCGCGTGAGTATCGGAAAGGCGCTGCCAAATCATTCCGTATCAAGGATATTTGGCACCAGTCAGGAAGGAGCGGTTTTGTTCGGACTCAATAAGAAACCCTCGGCTGGTGGTCGGGTATTGGCCATCGTCAACCAGAAGGGGGGTGTCGGAAAAAGTACGACCGCTGTCAACCTCGCCGCGGCCCTGAGCATTCTGGGAAAGCGGGTGCTCTTGATAGACCTTGATCCACAGGGCAACTCCACCTCAGGTTTCGGGTTGGTCAAGCATCGCGAACGCTGCATCTACAACGGGGTCATCGAAGAGGTGCCGCTTCAGGAGTTGTTGGAGCACATCCCGGACACGAAGATCGACGTGGTCCCGTCGACGATACAACTGGCGGGCGCAGAAGTCGAACTGGTCTCGGCGTTCAGCCGGGAATCACGGCTCAAGAAACTGATCGAACCGATCAAGGACAACTACAGCTATATCCTTATCGACTGCGCTCCCTCGCTGGGCCTCTTGACGGTCAATGCCCTGACAGCGGCCGATGGGCTCTTCATCCCCGTACAATGCGAGTATTACGCGCTGGAGGGCCTCTCTAAACTGCTCGACAGCGAGCGTCTTGTCAAAACGCATCTGAATCCTGACCTCACGATCTTCGGGGTCGTGATGACGATGTACTCGACGCGCACGAAGCTTGCTCAGCAAGTCGTTGAAGAAACACGGGAGTTCTTTGGCGATGTTGTGTTCGATACGCTCATCCCCCGTACAGTCCGCCTGTCCGAAGCCCCGGGTTTCGGGCAGACGATATTCGACTATGACCCCAAAGGAAAAGGCGCAGAGGCTTACCTCGCGCTGGCGAAGGAAGTGATCAATCGTGGCTAACAGTGGTCTTGGACGCGGGCTGGCAAGCCTTATCTCGGG
>WQUG01000085.1 GCA_009785855.1 Actinomycetes bacterium | reverse complement strand
CCTTCCGGAAGCAGGTCCACGAGCGCGTCCACGAAGTCTGCCAGTCCGGCGCCCGTGACAGCGGAAAGCTCCTGTATAGTATGCGACACCACCCCTGGCCCCTTCTCGCACAAGTGGGTGGCGATGGGGGTTGCTCGCGTACGCGAACGACCCCCCTCGCCTTCAGACTTGCAACGCGACACCACCCCCGGCCCCCTGTCGCATCCTCCTGGCACCAGCTCTGCCACTGCCGCGCGCTGCGCTGCGATCTGCTCCGGGGTGGCAAGATCGCACTTGGTGAGTACGGCCAGGGCTGGGGCATCTACCTGCGCGATGAGTTCGGCGATCCAGCGATCCCCTGCCCCGACCGGCTGGGTGCTATCCACCAGAAAGCAGAGCGCGTCCACGTCTTCGATCGCCTTGTAGGTCGCGCGGTTGACCTCCTCGCCCAGAGCGTCATGCGGCTTGTGCAGGCCGGGGGTGTCGACCAGGATGATCTGGGCGCCCTCGGCATTCAGTATCGCGCGCAGGCGGTGGCGGGTGGTCTGGGCGCGCTCGCTCGTGATGGCGACCTTCTCGCCGATCAGCGCATTGACAAGCGTCGACTTGCCCGCGTTGGGGCGTCCGACCAGCGCGACGAAGCCGCTGCGAAACGCTGTCTCATCCATAGCGTCGTGTCAGCTTGACGATGCCGGGTATCAAGCCCGCTATGAACAGCACGACGGCAAGTCCCAGCAGCAGGAAGGCACGACCACCCCAGGACGCGGGCCAGTAGCAGCCGACCCTGAGCAGCCGCGGAACGAAGACGATCAGCCCGACCAAGCCGGCCGAAAGCGCCGTGAACCACTCTGCAGCGGCCGCGATGTCCTTGACGAGTCCCGCCTGCTTGTTCCACTCGGGACTGACCAGGTCAACCAAGACCTCGAAGGCCGTGTTGATAAGCTCCGTCGAGATCGCGATCGTGCAGCAGATCAGCACGGCAAGCAGCACGCCACCGGAGAGCTTGAAGTAGACCGACGCCCAGATCACCGCCAGCAGCACGCAGTACGCGATGTAGAGGTTACGTTCCATGAGCAGCGCCGTGATGAACCCCCGGGCGGCGAAGCGGAAGCTGTCGGGCGGAGAAGCGTGTTGACGCGCGACGCTCACTGGTTGATCTCCCAGGCTTCAAGGATCGCCTGTTCGCGGTCCTCCATCGCCTCGGCGTCCGCCGCTTCGATATGGTCGTAGCCCAGAAGGTGCAGGACGCCGTGCACGAGCAGAAGGTTGAGCTCAGACTCGATGCTCTTCGCATACGCGCGCGCGTTGGCCTCGGCGATCTCGGGCGCGATGACGATGTCGCCGAGGGTCACGGGCTCGCCGTCTGCAACCATCGCAGCCGGGTCATCACAGGGAAAACTCAGGACGTCGGTGGGGCCCGCGACCTCACGGTAGCGCTCATTGAGCTCCGCGATCTCTTCAACGCCGACCACCGCGATCGAGACGACGCAGGCCTCTGGCGCTTCCTCTCGCTCAAGGGCGAAGCGCGCAAGTCGCACAAAGGCCGAAAGGTCCAGGACCTCTGGCTCGCGATGCGAGACGATCTGGATGTCCATCAGCTCTCACTCCCCTCGGCAACGGAAAGCTCCATCTGTTTCGTGCCTCTCTCATGCTCACCGTAGGCGGCGACGATGTGCTGTACCAGGCGGTGGCGCACGATGTCGGCGCCGGAAAGCTCGACGAAGGCGATGTCGTCGACGTTGGCCAGGACGCGGACGACGTCGGTGAGGCCTGAGTGTCCGCGGCGCAGATCGATCTGGGTGATGTCGCCGGTCACGACGATCCTCGAGTTGAAGCCCAGGCGCGTCAGGAACATCTTCATCTGCTCGCGCGTCGTGTTCTGGGCCTCGTCCAGGATCACGAAGGAGTCGTTGAGCGTACGCCCGCGCATGAAGGCGAGCGGCGCGATCTCGATGACCCCGCGCTCGATCAGCGCGGATGACTTCTCCGCGTCCATCATGTCGAAGAGCGCGTCGTAGAGCGGGCGCAGGTAGGGGTCGACCTTCTCCGTGAGGGTCCCGGGGAGAAAGCCCAGGCTCTCGCCCGCTTCGACCGCCGGGCGCGTCAGGATGATGCGGCTGACCTCCTTGCGCTTGAGCGCCTCGACACCGAGCGCCATGGCCAGATAGGTCTTACCCGTGCCGGCCGGCCCGATGCCGAAGGTGATCGTGTGTGTGCGGACGGCATCGAGATAGGCCTTCTGCCCCGCCGTCTTGGGCCGCACAACGTGACCACGATGCGTGGTGACGATGTCGCCCGTCAGCTCGCTGGGCCGCGCGGTGCCGTGCGTCAGCGAGTCGATGGCGCCCTCGACCATAGTGCGCGTCAGCGTTTCGCCCTGCCCCACAAGCGAGATCAGCTCCTTGAACAGGGCTTCGAGCACCGCGACCTCGATCGCGTCGCCGCTCAACTTGATCAGATCGCCGCGCACGCTGATGTCGGCGGCGAAGCGCTCCTCGATCAGCCGCAACCAGGCGTCGCGTTCTCCCAGGAGGCCGACCATGTCGAAGGCAGGCGGTACGCTGAGTTCACGGGTGGTGTTCGTCGGCATCGTCAGCGCTCACTCGCCAGGAAGAACAGGGCGACCGTGCCGGGTCCGGAGTGTGAGCCGATCACCGGATCGATGACGTTGATGAGGATGTCGTCGCGCGTGACCTCCTCGAAGCGCTCGCAGATGAGATCGGCCACATACTCGGCGTCCTGGAGGCAATCGCCGTGACTGATGGCGAGCATACCTGTGTCAAGCGGGCGCAGCGCGAGGGCCTCGGCGCGGTCGACCAGTGCGGCCAGCGACTTGCGCCGGTTGCGCACCTTGCCCACGGGGATGAGCTTGCCTTCGTCGTTCATGTGGATCGTCGGTTTGATGTCGAGCAGCGTGCCCGCCAGCGCAGAGGTGCGCGACAGGCGGCCGCCCCGGAACAGGAACATGAGATCATCGACCGTGAACCAGTTGCCCATGTGCAAGATGGTCTCGCTCAGCCAGGCGCAGACCTCATCGAGGCTACTCCCCTCCTCGCGCAGCTGCGCGGCGCGGCGGATCAGGAGGCCTTCTCCGAGGCTTGCCGCAAAGGTGTCGATCGCGACGAAGCGCCGCCCGGGATGCTGTTCCTGCTGCTCGGCGAGATAGTTGCTCACCACGTTGAACGAGCCAGAGATACCCGATGACATCCCGACGTAGAGCAGATCGTCGTCAGTAGAGTCGACGATCGGATCGAGCAGGTCCTTGCAGTCGCCGTAGCTGATGAGCGAGGTGACGAACTCCTTGCCCTCGCGCATCATGCGATAGAAGCTCGCCAGGTCGATCTCCTGGCCTTCCAGGTAGCTGTGGTACACCTTGCCCTCGCAGCTGAAGGTCATGGGCAGGATCTTCAGATCGTAGCGGTCGATGAGCTCGACGGGCAGATTGCTTCCGTTATCTCCAACGATGATGAACGACATCAGACCTCCGCACCTTCGGGGATGGACGTCTTCATCATAGCAAACGGAAGCTCGACGAGTTGACCCTGCAC
>WQUG01000084.1 GCA_009785855.1 Actinomycetes bacterium | reverse complement strand
TCGCTTTATAGGTGCCTGCTTTGAGGACCTTGAGCAGCTTGGCGCTGGTGATATGTTGGTCGGGCAGAAGTCCCCCCGAGTCATAGATCTTCTCGTTGGTATCATCGAGGAAGATCTCAACGGTCATGGGGTAGACGTTGTAGCGCGGGTTCTCGATAGCAAGATCGCCCTTCGCCGTACCGTTCTCGAACTTCGGCCGCGCGTTGATCTTGAACGAGAACTGCGAAGCGTCCGCTACTTTCTGCATCTGCTCCCTGATCTGGTCAGGCGTCATGTTCTTCAGATGCCCGTCGTCGACGTCTGCGCCCTGGCCCGGGAACAGGTCACCGGCGAGCACCTGACCGCGCTTCTCCCAGGGCAGCTGGTAGTAGCCGCACTGATGCAGGATCAGAGCGAGCGCAAGCAGTACCAGGACGATCAAGGCGATCAGGATCGCTCGTCTTCTGCCGCGAGCTTTCGTTTTCTTTCGCATCATATTCCTCCCTCCTTTCTGGTCAGAGATCCGCTGAGAACTCGAAGGTGACGAAGTAGCGGGGCGTCTTCGCGGCGAAGTAGCCGCCGGTATAACGCCCGGAGAGCGTGAAATCGGTGCGGTCGCCCACCGGGATCGTGCCAAGCGCCTTGTTGGCGCTGCCAGGGGTAAGCCAGTCGTTCGCCGCGCCCAGTCCCTGAAGCTTCAGGGCGAGTTCGTCGGACTTCTTCGGGTCAGACGTCAGCACCAGGCCAGCCGAGACGTCGACCGTGAAGCTGGTGAGCTTGACCTCGACCGGCGTCTGGCCCCGGTTCTGCAGGTAGTAAGAGGGCGCCGTGATCGCTCCCTTGTCGGATCGGAAGGCCGCGAATATCAGCTTCACCGGTACTGAGACGTCGATCTGTGGGATCTCGTCGTAGATCAGGTAGAGCGTCACGCTCGCGGACACGTTCGAGACCGCGATGTTCTGGCTGTACTGGAGCGTACCGTTGGCCTCATATCTCCAGGCAGCGAAGGTATAACCGGAGATCTGCGGCATCTGCGCTGCGGTCAGCGTGAAGGTGCTGTTCTTGGTTATCGCGTACAGAGCGCGGTTCGGATCGCCGACCGGGCGACCCGCGCGGTCGATATACCTGACGGTCACAGCCACCCCGGGAGTTCCCTCCATGTAGTTGATGTCGAAGCAATTGACCGGATGGTTATAGACACTGCTTGAGGTGGTCTTGATCTTGGGGAAGTAGGTCAACGCGTCGGCACGCGGAGGGTAAGGCGCCACCGAGGAGTTCAGGAAGAACTTGACGCTGGCCGCGAGATCGAGGTTCTTGTAGTCGCCGCCCATAGTGGAGTGGATCGCGCCGCCGTCGACCTTGGCGAAGTTGTTGCTGAACACGGTGTTGCTCGCGATAAGCGTCGAGGTATGCGGCAGGTATATGGCGCCGCCCGTCATGTCTGACTTGTTACCGTCAAGCTTCATGTTGCTTAACGTGAGCGTGTTGTAGCCGAAGATGACGACGGCTCCGCCGATGCCCACCGCTGAGTTGTTGCAGATCTCGCCGTCCTTGAACGTGAAGTTGGCCTGCGGCCCGAGGTACACGGCGCCAGCGCTCCTCGCTGTCGCGCTGTTGCCGTTGATGGCGCCGCCGTTCATGGAAAACGACCCGCCGCTCTGGGGCACAAAGACACCTCCGCCCTCGCTTGCACTGTTGTTGTTGATGGCGCCGCTGTTCAGCGTGACCGTACTGTCGGCGATGAACACCCCGCCGCCCTCGTTGACAGCTTTATTGCCTTCGATCGTGCCGCCCTGCAGAAGGAAACTGGGTTTGCCCTGCATCACCGCCACGCCGCCGCCAGAGCTGCCGGTGGCGGTCGACACGTTGTTGCTGATCGTGCCGCCGAACATCTTGAAAGAAGATCCCGCTTCGATGATCCGTACGCCCACGCCGAAGACAGACGTGCCCACGCCTGTGTTACCGGTGATCGCTCCCCCGTTCATGGTGAAGGTGGCGCCGCCGGCAACAGCCACGCCAACGCCGCTGGCAGCGGTGTTGTTCGAGATCGTGCCACCGTTCAGCGTAAAGGAAGCCGTGGCGTCTCTGAGATAGATACCCGCGCCGGATCCGCTCACCACTGAGATCTTGTTACCCGTGAGCGTTCCTCCGTTCATGACGCAGGTGCCCGAGCAGTACACCGCCCCGCCGAACATCGCCGAAGTAGCGACGTTCGCGGGGGCCACCCCTTTGATCGTCGTGCCCGCCTCGATGGTGAGCTGCCCCTGGGCCATCACGTGTATCCCGCCGGCCGCGGTGTTGCCCGCCGTCTGGGTGGTCCCCTGCAGGGTGATATCCTTGAGCGTCAGCGCGCCGCCGGCGTTGACGGTGAAGTGCCGGTTGTCCACGGCATTGCTTATCACCGCGGTCGTGCCAGCAGCTGAGCTCAGGTTGACCTTCTTCTTTATGGCAAGGTTGGCGATGGCCTCGTTCTGCATCACCGTCACGGTATAGCTGGCCCCCCCATGGTTGTTTATAGCCGCGATCGCCGCGGTCAGGGTGTCGTAGACGCCACTCAGGTCGCCTGAGACCACAACGGTCTGTGCCGCCTTGGCGATGGCGTGCGCGGTGCTCTCCGCAGACGGAACCGCTCCCTCCGTCGTCTCTTCGCTCGGCGTCGCCGTCGTGGTCGCCTCAACTGACGTCTGCTCTTCGGCGCTCTGCGGCGCCGCGTTGACCATCGTCGGCGGACTTACCTGGAACGGGAGCATCGCTGCGGCGATGAGCACAGGAACGATCCTGAGCATCAGTTGTCGGCGTGAGTGTGACCGACGTAGTCGTTTATAGTAGCTCCGACTCATAACGAGAGCTCCCCCCTCTGAACGTGATGAAAACCAGCTTACGATGATAGGTAGACGGTTTTTCGCATGCTACCGGGTGCTGAAACATCTTCTGTTCGCGAACTGCGCGTTTCTCGCATCTTGCGCAGGATTCTGTATTTATGTCTGTTCATATCAATATTATTTGTATTTTTTTCTGATAATCAAAATTATTGCATACATTTGAAATATTTTATGGATTTCAAATTTTCATGGTATCGTGGGGAGCGTGACTCGCAGGACCTGAAGAGAGATGGAGTAAAGCTGATGATCCGCCCACGGATGAACACCCTGTTGCATGATGCCATAAAGAGACCCCTGGCGATCGTCTGCGCGCAGGCAGGCTACGGCAAGACCCGCGCGGTCTACGACTTCTCCCGCGAGAGCACGCTCGCCTGCGCATGGATCCAGGTCTCAGAGCGCGATAACCTGGCGTCCCGCTTCTGGGAGAGTCTGGTGCGCGCGATCGCGCAGCTCGACCAGAGCGCCGCAGACAAGCTCTCTGACCTCGGCTTTCCTGACACTGAAGAGAAGATGAGCCGCTATCTCGACATCCGCGAGCGCGCTCTGAACACAAAAAGCGACAAGCGCCCCCTGATGGTCATCGACGACTTCCACCTGATCGAGAACCCTGACATCCTCGCCTTCCTCGAGCGCTTCATCCACCACACGCTCGAGGACCGCTCGCTCATCCTGATCAC
>WQUG01000083.1 GCA_009785855.1 Actinomycetes bacterium | reverse complement strand
GAGCCTCACTGGTAGCGCACCTTCTGGCTGCCGCCTGCGGCGACGTGTCCGATGCGGAAGACGCGCTCGCCGGCCGCCTCGAAGTGGGCCTGAACAGCGTCGGCGTCGGCGGCGGCGACTGCCAGGGCCAGTCCGATGCCCATGTTGAAGGTCGACAGCGCCTCTGCGGGGCTGAGCCCCGCCGCGTCGACGATGCGCTGGATCACGGCGGGGACCGGCCAGCTTGCGGGGTCGATGACCACGTCGAAGCCGGGGATGAGGCTGCGATCGAGGTTGTTCGTGATGCCGCCACCGGTGATGTGGGCCATCGCCTTGATGGGGAGATCTGCCGCAAGCGCATCGAGCACGGGTCTCACGTAGATGCGGGTCGGCGTCAGGAGCTCTGCGTCTGCGTCGACCACCTTGCGCACCAGCGAGTAGCCGTTGCTGTGCAGGCCGCTGGAGGCCAGCCCTAAGACGACGTCGCCGTCCGCCAGGTCGCGCCCGTCGATCATCTGGGCGCGCTCCACGACACCCACGCAGAAGCCTGCCAGGTCGTAGTCATCATCCGGCATGACGCCGGGGTGCTCGGCCATCTCGCCGCCGATCAGCGCGCATCCCGCCTGGCGACAGCCCGCGGCGATGCCGGAGACGATGGTGGCCGCCTGGTCGCGATCGAGCTTGCCGACCGCCAGATAGTCCAGGAAGAACAGCGGCTCCGCGCCGCAGCAGAGGATGTCGTTGACGCACATGGCGACCAGATCGATGCCGATGCTGTCGTGCTTGCCCAGCTCGCGGGCAAGGGCGAGCTTCGTGCCGACGCCGTCGGCGCCGCTCACCAGGACCGGGTCGGCCATCTGCGCGATCCTGCTTGCGCTGAAGAGCCCCCCGAAGCCGCCGAGGTCGCCCATCACCTCGGGGCGGGACGTGCTGGCGACCGCATCGCGGATCGCCTCGACGGCAGCGGCGCCCTCGTCGATATCGACGCCGGAGTCGCTATAGCTGAGGTGGTCGGTCATCATCACACTTCCAGTTTCGCGGTCCCGGTGCCGGGATGTTCCTGCGCCTCGACTGCCAGCTTCTCTGAGACGTCGATCGGATAGCAGCCATCGAAGCAGGCCGTACAGAGCTCGTCGGCTTTCAGGCCCGTGGCGGCGACCATCCCTGCCGATGAGAGGTAGCCCAGACTGTCGGCGCCGATATGTTCGCGGATCTGCTCCGGCGTCATGTGCGCGCCGATGAGCTGGTCGCGACTGTCCGTGTCGATGCCGAAGAAGCAGGGCCAGGTGACCGGCGGAGACGAGATCCGCATGTGGACCTCGCGCGCGCCGGCTTCGCGCAGCATCTGCACGATCGCGCGCGTCGTGTTGCCGCGCACGATGCTGTCGTCGACGACCACGAGGCGCTTACCTTCGATGGCGAAGCGCATGGGGTTGAGCTTGAGGCGGATGCCCAGCTGGCGCAGCGACTGCGTGGGCTGGATGAAGGTCCGGCCCACATAGCGGTTCTTTGCCAGGCCTTCGACGAAGGGGATGCCGCTTGCGTGCGCATAGCCCACCGCCGCCGGCGTCCCGCTGTCCGGCACGCTCATGACGGCGTCGGCCTCGACCGGGAACTCGACGGCCAGGGTCTCGCCCATACGGAAGCGCGACTCATAGACCGACGATCCCTGAAGGATCGAGTCTGGTCGCGCGAAGTAGACGTACTCGAAGACGCAGAGCGCGCTGCGTCGCGCCTGCTTTGGAGCGCCCGCGAAGGTCTCGACCCCGTCGGCGCTGATCTTGATGACCTCGCCGGGCTCAACGTCACGCAACAGACGGGCGCCCACGATGTCCAGCGCGCAGGTCTCGCTCGCCACGACCCAACCGCGTCCGTCGGGGAACTCTCCCAGGCACAGCGGCCGGATCCCCAGCGGGTCGCGAAAGGCATAGAGTGCCATCTCTGTGATGAGGACCACGGCGTAGCCGCCCTGGACCCGGGTCATCGTCTCGACGATGGCCTCACGGATGTGATGCGTGCGCTGGGTGATCGAACCGATAAGCGCCGCGATCGCCTCGCTGTCCGTCGTGGACTGCAGGCGCATATGGCGAGCCTGCAGGCCCTCCTGCAGGGCGGTCGTGTTGACCAGGTTACCGTTGTGCGCAAGCGCGATCAGCTGGCGACCGATGCTCGACATGTGCGGCTGGGCGTTCTCCCACTGCGTGCTCTGGCCCGTCGTCGAATAGCGGGTATGCCCGATGGCGACCTCGCCGGGCAGAGCCATAAGGTCGGTCTCCTCGAAGACCTGCGACACCAGGCCGAGGTTTTTCACCGCAGTCACGGTCTTGTTGTCGCCGACGGCGATGCCCGCACTCTCCTGCCCCCGATGCTGCAGGGCCTGCAGCGCGAAGTAGGTCAGACGCGCCACGTCCTCGCCCGGCGCGTAGACCCCGAAAACGCCGCACTCCTCTTCCATTTTATCTGGCAGTTCTGTTGGCGAGGGGGCTCGTTCGCCTCCCACTTGCGCAAAATGCGACACGGTCCCTGGCCCCCTGTCGCATTGCGACACGGTCCCTGGCCCCCTGTCGGATTTAGGGCGCTCGCAGGTCACTTCATCTCTCCCATGAGACGCGGGAGCGCGTCCATCCAGGCAGCGCGCGCGTCTTCGAAATCGAGTTCGGCCGCGTCCAGGATGCGGATGCCGTCTGCGGCCGGGCGCACTTCGCCCAGCACGGAGAACGGCAGTTCCGCCGCGACCAGGTAGTCGAGCACCTCGTCGACGTGTTCCGGCGCGGTGCTGATCAGCACCCGACTCTGCGTCTCGGAGAAGAGCGAGGCTGCCGGGGCTAAGCCATCGTCGAAGGCGACGCGGGCGCCCAGGCCGCCCGTCAGGCAGCTTTCCGCGAGCGCGACCGCCAGCCCACCTTCGCTCACGTCATGGGCGCTGTTGATGAGGCCCTGGGCGATCAGCTCACGCGTGATCGCCTGGACCGCGGCTTCAAGCGCCAGATCGAGCGCCGGGATCTCGCCGGCGGTCAGGCCGGCACGTTCCTTGAGCCAGGCCGAGCCGCCCAGCTCGTCACGCGTCTCGCCGATCAGGATGATCACATCGCCTGGGTTCTTGAAGTCCTGCGTCATGTGCTTCGTCACGTCATCGAGTATACCCACCACGCCGACGGTCGGGGTCGGGTAGATGGGCGCGCCGAAGCTCTCGTTGTAGAAGCTCACGTTGCCCGAGACCACCGGCACGCCAAAGGCCCGGCAGGCCTGCGCCAGTCCCGTGACCGCCTCGACGAAGGTCCAGTAGACCTCCGGTTTCTCCGGCGAGCCGAAGTTCAGGCAGTCGGTCACGCCGGCCGGCACAGCCCCCGTGCAGCTCACATTGCGGCAGGCCTCGGCCAGCGCGATCTGCGCGCCGCGACGCGGGTTCAGGTAGACGTAGCGCCCGTTGCAGTCCGTGCTGACCGCGATCGCGCGCGAGGTCACCGGGCCGCGGCCCGTGTCGCCGATGCGCAGCACCGCGGCGTCGGCCGCGCCGGGCACGACCACCGTGTTGCACATGACCTGATGGTCGTACTGCTCATAGATCC
>WQUG01000082.1 GCA_009785855.1 Actinomycetes bacterium | reverse complement strand
GACCTCAGTATCACCACGGATCACCACGACCCCGAAGAGGTCTGCGACCTCATGATCGATCGTATCAGGGAGGCAGGCTATGAGCTCTGAGACCACGGGAAGCACGACGCCGGCGGTGCTGCGCCACGACTTCGATGACGGGACCCGCCTGGACATCACGCTGGCCGGACAGAGCTATCCGGTCTTCCTCATCGACAAGCCGGCAGACATCCTCGCCCATATCATCGCGGAGCGCGCCCAGGGCCGCAGCGTCGCGCTGATCTGTGACACGAACACGGCCGAGCTCTTCGGCCTGGCCATCGAAGCCGACTTCATCAAGGCGGGACTTACGGTCGTGGCCCTGACGGTCCCGGCGGGGGAGTCGTCGAAAAGTTGGGAGGTCGCCGGCCAGCTGGTCTCGGTACTCTCGACCTCTGAGATCGAGCGCTCCGATCAGATCGTCGCTTTGGGCGGCGGCATGATCAGCGACCTTGCCGGTTTCGTCGCCACCGTCTATGAGCGCGGCCTCGACTTCTACATCATCCCGACCACCCTGCTTTCCCTGGTCGACGCGGCCATCGGCGGCAAGGTGGCGGTCAACCGCGACGAGGCCAAGAACCTGGCGGGCGCGTTCAAGCAGCCCCAGGCGATCGCGGCCGATCTGCGGGTCCTGGCCCAGCTGCCCGACGTCGAGTATCGCAGCGGACTGGCCGAGCTCGCCAAGACCGCGCTGCTTTCCGGCGAGGACTTCCTGAGCTACCTGGAGGAACACACGGGCGAGCTCCTGGCCCGCGACCCGAGCGTTTTGCGCGAGGCGGTCGTGCGCGCCATGAGCTTCAAGGCCGACATCGTCGCGCGCGACCCCTACGACCAGGGCCTGCGAGCCTGCCTGAACTACGGGCACACCATCGGGCATGCTCTGGAGCAGGCGAGCGGCTATGAGATGGCGCATGGCCTGGCGGTGGCAGAAGGCATGCGCTTCGCAGCGCGTCTGAGCGTGCAGCTCTACGGGGCCTCGGCTGACTTCGTGCGACGCCAGGACGCCCTGCTCGACGCTCTGGGCCTGGACGCGCTCGACGTGCATGACTACGATATGGCGGACCTGGTCGCGACCATGCGCCGCGACAAGAAGAACGGGGCCGGCGAGATCCGCTTCGTGCTGGTGCGCGAGCCCGGCGTGGTGGGGACCGCTCCGGTCGAGACCGAGATCCTCTACGCGCACCTGCGTCCCTGGTTGGGTATCCAGGAGGAGGAGCCGGAGCCAGATCCTGCTGAGGCACCGTCGCAGGGGTCGGCCTCGCAGACGACACCGACCCCAGCACCGGCGCAAGATCCTGCCGAAGCGCCGTCGCCGGGGTCGGCCTCGCAGACGACACCGACCCCAGCACCGGCGCAAGATAAGGAGTCCTGATGCGTATCCTGCTGATCCATGGGCCGAACCTGAACTTGCTGGGGCAGCGTGAGCCTGAGATCTACGGTAAGGCGACGCTGGCCGAGCTTGAGGCGGCGGTGAGCGAGCGCGCCCAGTCTCAGGGCGCCGCTATCAGCTGCTCCCAGAGCAACCACGAAGGCGAGCTCATCGACTGGATCCAGGAGGCGCCGCGTACCGCCGATGCGGTCATCTTCAATCCGGGGGCCTACTGCCACTACAGCTACGCCCTGCGCGACGCCATCGCGGCCATCGCGCCCTTGCCGGTCGTCGAGGTCCACCTCTCAGACATCAGCGCGCGCGAGGAGTTTCGCCACACGTCGGTGACCGCGCCGGTCTGTGCCGCGGTCTTTGCGGGCAAAGGGCAGCAGAGCTACTTCGACGCGCTCGACTTCCTGTGCCGTGATTGAGCGGCTCGCGCAGATTCGCGCAGGCCTGGGGCGTACCGAGGCCCTGCTCGTCACCAACAGCGTCAACGTGGCCTGGCTCTGCGCGGCGACCGGCCTTATCGACGCCGAAGACCCGCATGTCATGCTGATCACGAGCCGTGAGGCGCTGCTCTTCACGGACAGCCGCTACTTTGATGCGGCGCGCGCACAGAGGGGAGACAGGGGGGCAGGGACCGTGTCGCATTTTGTGTCAAAATGCGACACGGTCCCTGACCCCCTGTCTCCCCCGGCAGCAGACTGGGAGGTCGCCCTGCTGGCGGCGCCGGCCGCGCAGGTCGCCCGTCTGATCGACTGTCTGCGCGAGCGCTCGCTGACTTCAGTTGAGCTTGAGGACAGCATCAGGTATCGTCGCTATCGCGAGCTGAACGAACGCTTCAAAGAAGCGGGTATCGCCGTCACCACCGGGCGCGGCCGCACAGAGAAGCTGCGCCGCCACAAGGATGCTGGCGAGATCCAGGCGATCGCTGCGGCGCAGGCCATCACCGACGCCGCCTTCACCGAGATGCTCGATCTCATGGAAGTCGGCATGAGCGAGATCGAGATCGCCGCCGAACTCGAATACCGGATGCGACGCCTGGGCGCCACGGGCCTGGCCTTTCCGAGCATCATCGCGGCGGGCGAGAACGGCGCCAGACCGCACGCAGTACCTTCGCAGCGCCCCGTTGCAGGGGGCGATCTGCTCGTGATGGACTTCGGGGCAGAGCTCGATGGCTACTGCTCCGACATGACACGCACGGTGGCCTTCGGCGATCCCGGCGCCGAGGCGCGCGAGGTCTACGCCGTGGTACTCGCCGCTCAAGAGGCCGCTCTGAACGCGGCACGGGCCGGCCTCCCGGGCGCCGATCTCGATGCGGCCGCCCGCGAGGTCATCACCGAGGCCGGCTACGGCGCCTGCTTCGGTCACGGGCTGAGCCACGGCGTCGGTCTGCAGATACACGAGGCGCCGCACGCGAGCCCGCATTCGCGCGATACCCTGGAAGTCGGCGACGTGATCTCGGTGGAGCCGGGCATCTATCTTCCCGGCAGATTCGGCGTGCGCATCGAAGATCTGATAGCGATCACCACCGATGGCATACGCAACTTCACGGCATCACCCAAAGAACTGATAACCTTATAAGGGAACACGATAAAGGAGCTTACGACTATGGCAATTTCAACGGCAGACTTCAAGAACGGCATGGCGATCATGCACGAGGGCAAGCGCTGGGTCATCATCAACTTCCAGCATGTCAAACCGGGCAAGGGCGGCGCCTTCGTGCGCACCAAGCTCAAGGAGCTCGAGAGCGGGCGCGTGGTCGAGTATACCTTCCGCAGCGGCGAGAAGTTCGACGACGTGCGCGTCGAGCGCAAGACGATGCAGTACCTCTACAACGACGGCGACACCTACTACTTCATGGACAACGCTACCTACGAGCAGATCGAGCTGGACGCAGACTTCGTCGGCGACGCCGCGAAGTGGCTGCTGGAAAACGACCCGGTCGAAGTGATGACGGCCGACGGCGACTACATCGGCGTCGATCCGCCCATGTTCATCGAGGTCGGGGTCGCAGAGACCGAACCCGGCTTCAAGGGTGACACCGTCAGCGGCGGCGGCAAGCCGGCCACGCTGGAGACAGGGGCGCAGGTCACGGTCCCGATGTTCATCAACGTCGGCGATAAGGTCAAGATCGATACCCGAGACGGACGCTACGTGACCCGCGTCTAAACGTCGCGGACGGCGTTCCTGGCAGACTCGCGGCCTACAGGCCGCCACGCCTGCCAGCGCCTTGTCAGACGACGCTGAGAAGCTGGTCATTGAGGAGGACCTATGGACGCGCTCAACCGTTTCATCGATCACACGCTGCTCGCGCCCACGGCGACGGCGGACGACCTCACGCGGCTCTGCGCCGAGGCCCGCGCGCACGACTTCTTCGCGGTCTGCGTGAACTCTGCCTGGGTGAGCACGGCCGCAGACGAGCTACGAGGCTCGGGCGTGAAGGTCGCTTCGGTCATCGGTTTTCCCCTGGGTGCGCAACTGAGCGCGTCCAAGGCTGCCGAGTCGCAGTTCGCGCTTGAGGCGGGCGCCACCGAGCTCGACCTGGTCATCGCCCTGGGGCCGCTGCTGGCGGGCGACGACGCATACGTTCGCGCCGACGTCGCAGCGGTGGTCACGCTCGCCAAGGCCTTCGATTCCAGCATCCTCGTGAAGGTCATCCTCGAGACTGCGGTGCTCAGCGATGAACAGATCGTGCGGGCCTGCGAGCTGGCGCGCGAGGCGGGCGCCGACTTCGTCAAGACCTCGACCGGCGCCCTCGATAAGAAGCTCGCCCTGCCCGGGCGCGCAACGGGGGCGACCCCGGACGTGGTCGCGCTCATGCGGCAGGCGGTGGGCGACGCGCTGGGGGTCAAGGCTTCCGGGGGCATCGAGACCCGCGCGCAGGCAGAAGCGCTGATCGCGGCCGGGGCCACGCGCATCGGCACGAGCCACGGCGTCGCGCTGCTCTCATGAAGACGCTGCTGATCGTCGACGGGCACTCGTGGATGCACCGCGCCTTCCACGCGATCGCCTCAGAGCTCACCGCGCCTGACGGACGGCCCACGAACGCGGTCTTCGGCTTCTTCGCGATCATGGGCAAGGTCGTCGGCAAGCTGCATCCCGACGGTGTGGTCGTGGCCTTCGACGCGGGCAAACCGGCCTTTCGCACGGAGGCGCTGGCAAAGTACAAGGCGCAGCGTCCGCCCGCCGATCCTCAGCTCGAAGCGCAGTTCCCGATCGCGACCGAGCTCCTCGAGGCGATGGATATCCCCGTCGTCCGCGTCATGGGCTGGGAGGGCGACGACATCTTAGGCACGCTCTCTGCGCGCGGCGAGGCAAGCGGGATGCGGATCTTTTTGGCGACGGGGGACCGCGACGCCTACCAGCTGGTGAGCGCGGACACCAGTATCGTGACCCATAAGGCGAGCATCCACGATCCGGTCATCATCACGCCGCGTGACGTTGAGGCGCGCTATGGCGTCGGTCCGGATCTCGTGACCGACTACCTGGGCCTGAAGGGCGACACCTCGGATAACATCCCGGGTGTGCCCGGCGTGGGAGAGAAGACGGCGACCAAGCTCCTGCAGGAGTTCGGGACGCTCGACGCGGTCATCGAGGCCGCGCGCGCCGGACACGTCAAGGGCAAGGTGGGGGAGTCGCTGGTCGCAAACGCCGAGCTCGCGGAGGTCTCGCGCACGGTCGCGACGATCCGGCGCGACGTCGAGGTCGATCTTGACCTTGCGACGGTGCACTTCGGACCCTTCGACGCCGCACGGGTCAGCGAGACCTTCCTGCGCTATCGCCTGAAGAGCCCTCTGCGCTGGATCCTGGGTGATACCGAGACTCAGGCAGAGGGAGTGGGAGGCGAGGGGGACCACGGTGCCTGTCCCCCTGGTTCCCTCGCCCCTTACACGGCGCTGGTGCTCCAGTCCTCGGCCGAGACCCTCTTCGACCCGGACCAGGCCCTGGCGATCTCGCGGGGGACGGCCGACAGCACGCGCATCGTGACCGGCGAGGACGTCGCCACGGAACTCGTTGCCGCGCTCAGCGCTGGCGCCACGCCGGTCTGCGGCGACCTGCGGGCGCTGATGGCGGAGGTCTGTCCGCCCGACAGTGCCGTTCCCGCCGCACTTGAGCTGGACGCGCTCGATCCGGCCCGCCTCTTCGATATACCGGTCGCCGCCTATCTGCTCAACTCCTCGCGCACCGACTTCAGCCTTGAGACGCTTGCCTTAGAGCAGCTCGGCTCCGCGCCGGGCGATCTCTCCCAGAGCGCGCAGCTCTGCGCGCGGCTGGCGGCGGCGCTGCAGGAGCGGCTGGTCGAAGACGGGTCTGCGCAGGTGATGCATGAGATCGAGATGCCGCTGCTGCCCGTTCTGCTGCGCATGGAGCGCCGGGGTTTCGCGCTTGACACGGCGGTGCTTGCCAGGCTCGCGACAGCGGGCGCCAAGATCATCGAGGAGCTGCAGGGCAAGATCTGGGAGTCTGCGGGACACGAGTTCAACATCGACAGCCCCAAGCAGCTGGGCGAGGTGCTTTTCGACGAGCTGGGACTGCCGACCGTCAAGTCCGGCAGCAAGAGCCGCTCGACCGACGCCGCCGTGCTCGCCGAACTTGCGCCCCAGCACGAGATCGCAGGGCTTGTCAGCACCTATCGCGAGCACAAGAAGCTCCAGACGACCTATCTTGAGGCCCTGCCCCGCCTGCTGGGGCAGGACAAGCGCCTGCACACGCGCTTCAACCAGACGGTGGCCGCGACCGGGCGCCTGTCCTCAAGCAACCCGAACCTGCAGAACATCCCCGTGCGCACCGAGCTCGGGCGGGCTGTCCGCGAGGCCTTTGTTCCCGGCCAGGCCGGCTGGAAGATACTCTCGGTCGACTACAGCCAGATCGACCTGCGCGTGCTGGCGCATCTTTCCGGGGATGCGGGCCTGATCGAGGCCTTTCGCAGTGGCGAGGACTTCCATCGGGCCACGGCGGCCCGGATCTTCGGGGTCGCCCCGGCCGAGGTCGACGCGCAGATGCGCTCAAGCTCCAAGGCCGTCAACTTCGGCATCATCTACGGGCAGGGCGCCCGCGCCTTGTCCCAGCAACTCGATATCAGCTACGCTGACGCCCAGGCCTTCATCGACCGCTACTACGAGACCTTCCCGCGGGTCAAGGAGTACCTGGCCGAGGTCGTTGCCGCAGCGCACGAGCACGGCTGGGTCGCCACGCTCTACGGGCGCAAGCGCCACATCCCCGAGATCAACTCGCGCAACCATGCGTTGCGGGCTTTCGGGGAGCGCACGGCCATGAACCACCCGATGCAGGGGACGGCCTCCGATCTCATCAAGCTCGCGATGATCGCCGTGGATGCGAAGATGCGCGAAGCGGGCATGCAGGCGAACCTGCTGGTCCAGGTCCATGACGAGCTGGTCTTCGAGGTCCCGCCTGAGGAGCAGGGCGCGCTCACGACGCTGGTGAGTGCGTCCATGAGCGGCGTGGCACAGCTTGCGGTCCCGCTCGACGTCTCGGTGGCAGTAGGCGCCAACTGGGCCGAAGCCAAATAGGGACATTAGAGCATGAAAAATCAAGTTGCGCGTGGTTTTTCTTCCAGGTAAGCCAAAAAACGTCCAGAAATGGTATGATCTGAGGTCTTCTTGGAAGAATAACCACGCGTAAGTCGAAAATCCATGCATGAAAGTCTGAAGGCAAGGGGGTCGCTCGCGTACGCGAGCGACCCCCTTTGCCACCGACTGACCTGTATCGTTACCTGCCTGTCACCGATTTGTTCGAAAACTATATTGACTACCATATCTTGTTGTCATACTCTTGAGAGGCTCAATATCTTGTGGCCCGATCAGGAGGCAACCATGGCGACAACCACGGCAGAAACCGACTTCTCAACGACGATCAACGAGCGTCTGGCGCCGAATTCACTGACCGTACTCGAACGTCGGTATCTGAAGAAGGACGAGGGCGGAAGTCCCCTCGAGACCCCCGCTGACATGTTCCGGCGCGTGGCGGCCAACATCGCCTCTGCCGAGGCCGTCTGGGGTACTTCTGCCGACGTCGCGACGGCGACCGAGGACTTCTACGATCTGATGACCTCGCTCGAGTTCCTCCCCAATTCTCCGACGCTCATGAACGCGGGCCGTGACCTGCAGCAGCTCAGCGCCTGTTTCGTCCTGCCGGTGGGCGACTCGATGGAAGAGATCTTCGACGCCGTGCGCTCCACCGCGCTCATCCACAAGAGCGGCGGCGGGACGGGCTTCTCGTTCTCGCGCCTGCGTCCGTCCGGCGATAACGTGAGGACGACCCAGGGCGTGAGCTCCGGTCCGATCAGCTTCATGCGCGTCTTCAACCAGGCGACCGAGGCCGTCAAGCAGGGGGGCACGCGCCGCGGCGCCAACATGGGGATCCTGCGCATCGACCATCCCAACATCCTCGAGTTCATCACCTGCAAGCGCAACGGGGACTTCGAGAACTTCAACATCAGCGTCGCCTTGACCGAGGCCTTCATGGAGGCGGTCGCCGCTGGCGAGAAGTACACGCTCTATAACCCCCACAACCAGGAGGCCACCGGCGAGCTCGACGCGCGCGAGGTCTATCAGCTCATCATCGACCTTGCCTGGGCGACCGGAGATCCCGGCATCGTCTTCATCGATCGTCTCAACCGTGCCAACCCGACGCCTGCAGTCGGCGAGTTCGAGGCCACGAACCCCTGTGGGGAGCAGCCGCTTCTGCCCTATGAGGCCTGCAACCTCGGCTCGATCAACCTCTCGCGCATGCTCAAAGACACCGACGAGGGCAAGGCCGTCGACTGGGACCGCCTGGCGACCATCACGCAGCGCGCGGTGCACTTCCTTGATGACGTGATCGAGGTCAACCGCTATCCGCTGCCCGAGATCGACGCGATGGCGCGGGGCAACCGCAAGATCGGCCTGGGCGTGATGGGTTGGGCCGATATGCTCATCCTGCTGGGCATCTCCTATGACAGCGACGAGGCCGTTGAGCTGGGCGAGCAGGTGATGGACTTCATCGATACGCAGGCCAAGGCCGCGAGCCGCGAGCTCGCGAAGACCCGCGGCGCCTTCCCGAACTTCGCCGGTTCGATCTATGACACGCCGGGCGCAGATCCCATCCGTAACGCGACCGTGACGACCATCGCGCCGACCGGCACGCTCTCGATCATCGCCGCCTGCTCCTCAGGCGTCGAGCCGCTGTTCGCGGTGAGCTATGTGCGCAACGTCATGGACAACGACAAGCTCATCGAGGTCAATCCGCTCTTCGAGCAGGTCGCCCGGGATCGCGGTTTCTACAGCACAGAGCTGATGGAGGAGATCGCGGAGCACGGCAGCGTCCGGGATCTGGACGCGGTCCCGGCCGACGTCCAGGCGGTCTTCGCGACGGCTCATGACATCACGCCGTCCTGGCATATCCGCATGCAGGCGGCCTTCCAGGAGCACACCGACAACGCGGTCTCCAAGACCGTCAACTTCCCCAACACCGCGACGACCGACGACGTCCGCCTGGTCTATGACCTTGCTTACGAGCTGGGCGTCAAGGGCGTGACGATCTATCGCGACGGCAGCAAGGACAGCCAGGTGCTCACGACCGGCGCGACCGCGAAGTCCGGCGCCGAGCAGCTCGAGGTAGCAGAGTCCGCCGGGCTTGAACCCCGTCCGCGCCCCGAGATCACCCAGGGCCGCACCGAGAAGATCAAGACCGGCTGCGGCAGCCTCTACGTGACGATCAACTGGGACGAGAAAGGCATGTGCGAGATCTTCAGCCAGATGGGCAAGTCGGGGGGCTGCGCCGCAAGCAACATGGAAGCGCTCTCCCGCATGATCTCGGCCTCTCTGCGCGCCGGCATCGACCCGCATTCGCTCATCCCGCACCTGCGCGGCATCCGCTGCCCGAGCCCCATGTGGGCAGAAGGGGGCAAGGTGCTCTCCTGCGCCGACGCGATCGGCATCGCGCTGGAGCACGCGCTTGAGTACCACGAGACCGGCCAGGCCTCGACGGCGGTCAGCAAGCACGCCGACAGCCTCGACAACCTCACGGGCGCCTGCCCTGAGTGCGGCGGAACACTGGAACATGAGAGCGGCTGCGCGGTATGCAGAGCGTGTGGTTACAGTAAGTGTGCGTAAGGGAGCGCGTCCATGGTACTTTCTGACAAGACGATCAAGCTGGAGATGGCCCAGGGACACATCGTGGTCGACCCCTGTGACGAGGCCGACATCCAGCCTTCGAGCATCGATCTGCACCTCTCG
>WQUG01000081.1 GCA_009785855.1 Actinomycetes bacterium | reverse complement strand
TCTGGCGCCTGCGCTCCTCGCGGAGTTGACGCTTGCGTTCGACCAGTTGCTGGGCATCACTGCGCCCCTGACGGGGAACACGACGAGCGGAACTCCGCGCGCGTGGCCTGCGTTGCTGCGCCGTCTTCTTTTCCGGAGCTGGCTTCAGCTGCAGGCCGGCTTCCTTCTCGATCGCCGATGACATCCGGTCGAAGTCCCGGGTCGTCACCGCCACCTGCCGCCGCTTGTTCGTTGTCTTTGAGCTCTTTGAAGGACGAGGCGTCGTCAGACGACGACCCGCACCGGCGCGCGTACGCGCACGGGCATCAGCGTTCGTCAAACGTTCCGAGGAACCTGATCTCTGGTTTGAGTTCGATGCCATACTTAGAGTCTACCTTATCACGGACCTCTGCGATCAGTCCTGCAACGTCGCTGGCGCGCGCCGACCCCCGGTTGATGATGAAGTTCGCATGCAGCTCGGAGACCTGAGCGTCGCCGCGGACGGCGCCCTTCATCCCGACCGCCTCGATGAGCTTGCCGGCAGAGGCCCCCTCGGGGTTCTTGAAGACGGACCCGGCGCTTGGGCTGAACAGGGGTTGGCTCGCCTTGCGCCGCGTCAGCGCTCCTTCGATGCGCGACGCGATCTGTTGCGCGTCATCGGGTCGCAGACGGAGGCGCCCGTCCACGATCGTGACCTGGTCGCGCAGACTGCTCGAACGGTAGCTGAAGTCGATGTCACCGGCCCGAAGCCGGCGCAGGCCGCTGTCCTGGGCAAAGACGGTGACCTCGATGATCAGCGCGCCGATCCACTCGTCACGTGAGCCTGCGTTTCCGGCGACCGCTCCTCCGAGCGTGCCGGGTATCCCTGCTGCGAATTCGAGACCTGCCAGGCCGGCTCGCTGGGTCTCCTGCACCAGGCGGGCGAGCAGGACCCCCGCGCCCGCCGTCAGGGTCGCTGTGTCCTCCTTGAAGCTGGCGCTGCGAAACGAGGGCCCCAGGACCAGGCAGATCCCCTCGAAACCACGGTCTGAGGCCAGGATGTTGGTCCCCCGCCCCAGGACGACGATCTCGACGCCGTGGCGCGCCGCGACCTCATGGACCCGGCGCAGGTCAGCGATGGAGTCCGCGACGACCCAGAGCGCGGCCGGACCTCCGATCCGATAGCTGGTGTGCCGGGACAGGGGCTCATCGCGCCTGCAGCAGCCGTCCAGATCGCGATCGAGCAGACAGTACAGCTCATCGAAGAGAGGAGCGCTCGCCGTCATAGCCCGCGCCGCTCCTCGAGCGCTTTGCTGTGATAGTCCAGGAACAGAGGCCCGATCAGGGTCACGTCCCCTGCGCCCATCGTGATGAGAAGGTCGCCGGGGTGCAGGCTCTGCTCCAGATAGGGCAGGAGCTCAGATCGGTGCGGAAGGTAGGCTGCGTCGACATGCGGGTGGTGGTTCAAGAGCGATTCCAGGATGCTGCGCCCGCTCACCCCGGGGATCGGAGCCTCGCCGGCACTGTAGACGTCGGTCAGTATCACCTTGTCAGCCGCACAGAAGGCGTCGCCGAAGTCCTCGGCGAAGGCCTGGGTCCGCGAGTAGCGATGCGGCTGAAAGATGACGACGACCCGCTCATGGTCCAGGCGCGCAGCGCCCTCCAGCGTCGCGCCGACCTCGGTCGGGTGATGCCCGTAGTCGTCGACCACCTCGATCCCGTCGGGCGTACTCCCCACGAGGTCGAAGCGGCGATGTACGCCCTTAAACGCCCTCAGGGCCAGGATCGCGCGCTCGGGCGCGATGCCGGAGCGATCCGCCACGGCCAGAGTCGCCGCGGCATTGGCGACCATGTGGGTCCCGGGAAGAGCGATATGCGCCGTGCGCACGTGGCCGTCCGGGTAACGCAGCGTGAAGGTCGATCCGCCCGCATCAGGCTCGATCGAGACGATCTGATAGTCGTCGGCGTCATCGAAGCCGTAGCGCACGAAGACCCGTCCGCTGGCAGCGGCGGCCTCAAGCGAGGGCGCGCTTTGCCCACAGACGATGATCAGGCCTTCGGGGTCGACCTGCGAGAGGAAGGCCGTGAAGGTATCCTGGATGTCTGCGAGGTCCTTGTAGTGATCGAGATGATCGGGTTCAAGGTTGGTCAGGACGGCGAGCTGGGGGCGCAGGTACAGGAAGCTCCGGTCACTCTCGTCAGCCTCCACCACGAAGTCAGCACCGGCGCCGGCATGGGCGTTCGTCTCGAACTGGGTGATCTGTCCCCCGATGCAGAAGCCGGGGTCACTCCCGAGCTCGCTGAGCATCACGGCGATCATCGAGGATGTCGAGGTCTTGCCATGAGTGCCGGCGACCGCGATCGTCCGCCGGTCGCGGCACAGCCATGCCAGCATCTGTGCCCGGGGCCAGACCGGGATCTGCCGGCGTTGCGCCTCAAGGAGCTCCGGGTTGTTGTCGGTGATCGCCGTCGAGACGACGACGACATCGGGGTCGGTGATGTGCGCCGCGTCATGCCCCGTGTCGACCGGCATGCCCGCCTCGCGCAAGGCGCGCGTGTAGCGGGAATCCTTCAGGTCGGAGCCGGTCACCTGGACGTCGCCGCGGGCCAGGAGCACGAGCGCCAGCGCTGACATCCCGGCCCCGCCGACGCCGATGAAGTGTACGTGCCTGAGGGGATGGTCGAGTTCTGTTGCCTCAGGTACCGGCTGGCGGGTGGTCATAGGTCCTCATCCTTTTCGATAAGTCAGGCGACGGATTCAACAAGATCGGCGAGCGACTCCGCGGCGTCGTGTCCGCGTAAGGACTGCGCCGCCCTAGCCATCGTATCACGGCCGTGGCCGTCAGCGAGCAGTTCTCGCAGAATGTCCGCGAACTCAGGGCCGTCAAGTTGATCGTCGGGCAGCATGACCGCCGCGCCGACCCGGACGAGATCGCGCGCGTTGCTCGTCTGATGATCGCCGGTGGCGTAGGGGAAGGGCACCAGCAGCGCCGGGATACCCAGAGCCGTCAGCTCTGCGATCGTCGTCGCTCCGGCCCGTGTCAGCGCGAGGTCGGCCGCGGCCATCACATCGGCGATGTCATCGAGATAGGCGAAGAGATGATAGCGCGCAGGCGCCGTACGGGTCTGTTCCCGCACGCTTTCGACCTCCTCGGGACCGGCCGCATGGACGATGTGAAGCGCCGGGTCTGCGGCGAGCAGCTCCGGGAGTTCTCGCACGAGCGCCTCGTTGATGTGGCGAGCTCCCCGGCTTCCTCCGAAGACGAGCAGCATGAGGGCCTCCGGGGGGATCCCCAGCCTTGCGCGGCCCCGGACGGGATCGGCGCCCCGTATCTCCGGGCGTACGGGGTCGCCGGTCAGGACCACGCGACGCCCGCCGAAGTGTTCGGCGGTCTGCGGATAGGTGAGCGCGACGGCACAGGCATGGCGCGCCAGGAAGCGGTTCGTCATGCCCGGCACTGAGTTCTGCTCATGGACCACGACGGGGACAGGCGGCCGGACGAGGCGCGCGGCGAGTCCCACCGGGACCGCCACATAGCCCCCGAAGCCGACGATCGCTTCCGGGCGCCACTGCGTGAAGAAGCGACGCAGTTTCCAGGCGCTGCGCGCGATCTTGAGGCTCGAAGTCAGAAGCGTCCAGGGGCGGGCGCG
>WQUG01000080.1 GCA_009785855.1 Actinomycetes bacterium | reverse complement strand
CGACGGCGGCGGCAGCGCGACTGGACGGCAGCATGTCGCCTGAGAAGCGCGGCGCGTAGTGGTCGGTGATGACCCGGGCTGTCGCCTCGGTCTCGCCCTGGACACGGGCGTAGTGGGCGCCCATGACCCCTTGCAGGTCGGTGAACTCGATGACCGCGCTACTGCAGAGGTCGGCCTTGGCAAGCGCAGCGCCGCGGAGCGCTGCCGCGCGCTCTTCACCGCTCAGCCCCCAGGCGTCGGCCAGCCAGGTCGTCAGTGCCACGATACGCTTCGTCTTGTCGGCCATCGTACCGAGCTTGTCCTGAAAGCTCAGGCCCTGCGTACGCTTCGCCAGACCGTCGAGACCCACCTTGCAGTCCTCGTCGAAGAAGAAGGCCGCATCGGCCAGGCGCGCGCGCAGGACGCGCTCGTGGCCGGCGATGATCTGCTCGTTATAGGCGGGGTCGCCGTTGCTCACGACGATGAAGTGGTGGTCGAGTCGATCACGATCCTCTGGACGGGTGATGGCGAAGTAGCGCTGATGGGTGCTCATCGCGTCTTCCAGGATCTCGCGCGGGACCCGCAGGAAACTCTCGTCGAAGACGCCGACCAGTACGGTCGGATACTCGACGAGGTTGACCACCTCATCAAGGACCGCTTCGGGGATGTGGGCTTCGCCGTAGGGTGCGGCGGCGGCCTGGACGCCCTCTGTGATCATCTTACGGCGCAGCTCCTGATCGACGATCACGCGGTTACCCTTGAGCACGCTCTGGTACTCGTTGGGAGTCGCTATCGTGACCGGACCGGTCCCGGCGAAACGATGCCCCCTCGTGGTGGTCCCGGAGTCCAACGCGCCAAAGCGCACGGGAATCGCGGTCGTCCCGTACAGGGCGAGTAACCAGCGCACAGGGCGTACGAAGCGCTCCTCACCCGAGCCCCAGCGCATGGAGCGCTTCCAATCCAGCGATCCGATCAGGTCGGTGAGTATCGCCGGCAGAAGTTTGACCGTCGCCTCCCCCTTCTGCTCTACGGTCGCGCAGACGTAGGCGGTTCCGTCCACGTCGCGCTTCTCGCACTGCTCAGGCGTCAGGCCCTTGCTGCGCAGGAAGCCCTCAAGGGCCTTGGTGGGCGCGCCGGTCCCGTCGTAGGCGACGCTGACAGCCGGCCCACGGTAGTCGAGCTGGGCGTCCGACTGGCTGTCCAACAGACCGCGTACCCGCAGGGCCAGGCGACGCGGCGTCGCAGAGACCGTGAGGCTTTCGTGTTCGAGGCGCGCTGATCCCAGCGCATCTGCGGCCAGCTGACGCAGCTGGCCGGTGGCGGCGTTCAGGGGCGCAGACGGCATCTCCTCGACGCCGATCTCGAAGAGCAGGTCGTGGGCGGTCGGCTTCATCAACATGGGGCCACCTCGCCTTCCGGGGCGCCGTGCGACAGGGGGCCGGGGGTGGTGTCGCGTTGCTTGTGCGAGAAGGGGCCGGGGGTGGTGTCGCACTCCCCAGACGCCACGGGATCGACCTGCTCCCGGTACGCGGCGCAGCAGGCCTTGGCGAGCGTGCGCACCCGCAGGATGTAGGCCGCGCGCTCGGTCACGCTGATCGCTCCGCGGGCGTCGAGCAGGTTGAAGGTGTGGCTGGACTTGAGCACATAGGTGTAGGCGGGCAAGACGTAGCCGGCCTCCAGAGTCCGCAGGCACTCGCGCTCGTACGCATCGAACTGTGCGAACAGCAGCTCGGTATCAGCGATCTGGAAGTTGTAGGCAGAGAACTGCTGCTCATCTGCCAGGAACACGTCACCGTAGGTCGTCACCCGGCCCGCGCCCGGTTCGCGCGCCCAGACCAGATCGTAGACGCTGTCGACTCCCTGGATATACATCGCGAGGCGCTCCAGCCCGTAGGTGACCTCGGCAAGCACCGGGTGGACCTCGAAGCCGCCCACCTGCTGGAAGTAGGTGAACTGCGTGACCTCCATGCCATCGAGCCAGACCTCCCAGCCCAAGCCCCAGGCGCCGAGCGTCGGCGACTCCCAGTCATCTTCGACGAGGCGCAGGTCGTGGCAGGCTGGAACGATGCCGATAGCCTTAAGCGAATCGAAGTAGAGATCGAGGATGTCATCGGGGCTCGGCTTGATGACGACCTGGAACTGATAGTAGTGCTGCAGGCGGTTGGGGTTCTCGCCGTAGCGCCCGTCGGTCGGGCGCCGCGAGGGCTGCACGTAGGCCGCGCTCCACGCGCCCGGCCCCAGCGCCCGCAAAGTCGTCGCCGGATGGAAGGTGCCAGCCCCGACCTCGGTGTCGTAGGGTTGCAGAACGACGCAACCCAGATCGCCCCAGTAACGCTGGAGCGTCAGTATCATGTCCTGAAAGGTGAGCGGTGCAGGTGCTGCCATGGGTATCCTCGCCTGTCGATCGATAAGAGAACGTGCTTCTCAGTGTAGCGCAACCGGATGCGGCACCTGGCTGCTGTGAAGTACCGGTTTATTTGTCGGCGTCCTTCGTTTCAACCTGAGACTCGACGTCAAGCTGCTTTTGTATCGCCTCGCGCAGATGCTGACGGCTTTCATGCGCGATGCGCCACATGAAATACCACACGACCGAGAGAACGACGCTGACGATCCCGAGTGCGATCGCCATCGTCTTCACACTGAGCCCGCCGTAGGCGTGATGCTTGATCCCGCCCTGCGCCAGGTAGAACATATAGCCCGCGTACAGTCCCCAGAGCAGGACCCAAAGCCCGATGAGCGAGAGCCGGTTCTTCTTAGCTTTCATTCAATACCTCCAGCTGCAAGTATACCGGATCGCCTCAGGAACTCGAGCGACTTGATGCGGGCGGGAAAGTGCTCAGTGGCGAAGTCAGCGACCAGCGAGAAGAGGTCGCCCGTCAGTTGTGGCTCGAGATCGAAGGCCGCAGCCTCCTCGAAGGTGGCGCCGAAGAGGGTGCGCAGCCAGGCAAGCGCCGCCGCGGGATGGGCGTCGAGCGGGATGAACTGCCCGGCGCCGCAGTCAGAGCAGATCACGCCGCCGGCTTCAGCCGACCAACAAAAGGTCTGCTCGTCGTCTGCGAGAGTGCGTCCACAGACCGCGCATCCGTCCAGTATCGGGCGGTAGCCGAGCACCGCGAAGAGCTTGAGCATCCAGGCGATGAGCAGCTGCAGCGCCTTGATGGACGCGCTCGCATCCATCATGTCGAAGAGCGCCGCGGACATCTCGTAGAGGAAGTCGGTGGCCTGCGCCTGGGAGGCGACGACTTCGAGCATCTCGGCAGCGACACTGGCCACCAGCAGCTTATCGTAATCGTCGCGCAGACTGGCGTGGGTCGCCACCGTGCGCACGTCGCTTACAACGTCGAGGCTGCGCCCGGTCGCGAACTGGCCTTCGAGCACGGTGAAGGGCTCGATGCGGGCGCCGATCTTTGAAGCCGGTTTGCGTGCGCCCTTGGCCACGGCGCGCAGCTCGCGCCCGTCGGTCGCTATGAGCGTGATGATAAGGTCGGCCTCACCGAGCTTCGTTTTCTTCAGCACGGTAGCCCGCGCGTGATAGGTCGGCATAATAACTACGAAGCCCCTGTACTTTTTCTACGGACGCTGTACCGCAAGACCGTTTTCAATGTATCACGGTCGGTTTTTGCAGGGTCGGACAGATATATCTCGCGATGATCATCTGAAGCGCGAGCAAGTCCATT
>WQUG01000079.1 GCA_009785855.1 Actinomycetes bacterium | reverse complement strand
TCGTGCGTCGTCATCGTCTCGTCGTAGCGGACATCGACGGCGCCCTTGCGGTGGTTCGCCTTCACCTTGACGGTACCGGGCAGCGCGGCGACCGCGGACTCGACGGCATGCTCGCAGTGGACGCAGGTCATGCCCGTGACCTTGAGTGTCTCTTTCTTCATCGCAAAGACCCCTTTCTTTCCGGCCTGAAGCGTTTCAAGCGCAGGGCGTTCGTCACCACTGATACCGAACTCAGGCTCATCGCAGCCGCGGCGATCATCGGATTCAGGAGCGGCCCGCCGAATATATGCAGCACGCCCGCCGCGATGGGTATCCCGACCACATTGTACCCGAAGGCCCAGAACAGGTTCTGCTTGACGTTACGGATCGTACGGCGGCTGAGCTCGATGGATGTCGCGACGTCGCACAGATCATCGTGGACGAGCACGATGTCGGCCGACTGCAGTGCGACATCCGTGCCTGAGCCGATCGCGATGCCGATGTCGGCGCGCGCCAGCGCCGGTGCGTCGTTGATACCGTCACCGACCATCGCGACGACCTGACCTGCCGCCTGGAGCTTGCTGATCTCAGCATCCTTGTCCTGCGGGAGCAGCTCGGCGCGAACGTGATCGATCCCGACCTCGGCCGCGATCGCTTCTGCGGTGCTGCGCGTGTCCCCGGTGATCATGACGACCCCAAGACCGCGAGCCTTGAGCTCTGCGATGGCCTCCGCACTCGTCTCCTTGACGGTGTCAGCGACCGCGATGAGTCCTGCCAGCGCGCCATCGAGCGCTACGTAGACCGGCGTCTTACCCTCCGTCGCAAGACGTGTCGCTTCCTGCTCGAGCAGAGCTACCTCGCAGCCGTGCTCCTGCAGCCAGATGGCTGTCCCCACAAGCACCGCCTGTCCCGCGACCGTGGCTGCGACCCCTTTTCCCGTGACCGAGACGAAGTCGCGCGCCGACTCGAGCTCGAGCTCAAGACGCAGGGCATCTGCCGCGATGGCCTGCCCCAGTGGATGCTCGGAGTCGTGCTCGGCTGAGGCAGCGATAGCCAGGAGGCCGGCGACGGGATCCGGCTTCGGGGCCCCGTCTCCGTCTCGATCTGCTGCTGCCTCATCAGAGAGGCCGGAGGTGCCGCAGACGGGGCCTCCGGCCTCTCTAAACATATCAGCAGGTATCACCTCAGTCACACGCGGTGCGCCCTCGGTGATCGTGCCGGTCTTGTCCAGCACGACGGTCGTGACCTGCGCCGCGCGCTCCAGGGCTTCGCCGCTCTTGATGAGTATCCCGGACCTTGCACCGACGCCGGTGCCCACCATGATCGCAGTCGGGGTCGCGAGTCCCAGAGCGCAGGGACAGGCGATCACGAGCACGGTGATGAAGATCTTCAGGCTGAAGGCCAGGACGCCCGGCTGGCCGGTGAGCGCAAGCGCTGCGACCCAGAGCAGGGCCGCGAGCAGGGCGACGGCGATGACGACGGGCACGAAGACCGCGGCGACCCGGTCGGCGAAGCTCGCGATGGGGGCGCTGGCCGCCTGCGCCTCCTCGACCAGCGCGATGATGTGGGCAAGCGCCGTGTCGCCGGCCACTTTCGTGGCGCGCATGCGCAGCGACCCGGTGGTGTTCAGCGTGGCGCCGATCAGCTCGTCGCCGGCCGCCTTGTCACGGGGCATGCTCTCTCCGGTTAGCATCGACTCATCGACGGCGCTGGCGCCCGCGACGACCACGCCGTCGACCGGGACCTTCGCGCCGGGACGCACGAGCAGGACATCGCCGACCTCGACCTCGTCGATGCTGCACTCCTGCTCAGCGCCGTCGAAGGCGATGCGAGTCGCGGTCTCAGGCGCAAGCGACATCAGCTTAGTTATGGCCTCGCCCGCGCGCCCCTTGCTCGCCGCCTCGAGCGTCTTGCCCAGCAGGATGAGCGTGATGATCACGCCGGCGCTCTCGAAGTACAGCGCATGGACCGCGTGGGGGTGTCCCAGCGCGATGAGCAGCGTGTTGTAGAGGCTCCAACCGATCGCCGCAGTGGTGGACAGGGCGATGAGCGCGTCCATGTTCGGCGCGCGGTCGACGAGCGTCCGGAAACCCACCGTGTAGAAGCGAGAGCCGGCCACGACGATGGGCACAACCAGCGCCAGCTGGACCAGCGCATAGGCCAGTGGACGGACCATCGGGTCGAGGAAGGCTGGGACGGCGCCGGCGACGAGCATCGGGGCCATGGCGAGATAGAGCAGCGGTACGGCGAAGACCGCCGCGCCTGCGAAGCCCGTCCACTGCAGGCGCAGCGCGCGACGCCTGCGCGCGCGGTCCGCGGCGAGCGCCTCACGGGTGCCCGCGACCTCAAGAGCGCGATAGCCCGCCTGCGCGACCGCGGCCTGGATCTGCGCCACCGAGGTGACCTGCGTGTCATAGCTCAGCGTCGCTTTCTCGGTCGCCAGGTTGACCGCGACCGCCTGGACGCCCTCGACTGCGGTGATCGCTTTGGCGACGCGCGCGACGCAGGCCGCACAGGTCATACCTTCGATGGGAAGTGATATCGTCTTGTTCGCCATATATTGTAGTATCGCACGGCTTTCCGCTAGAATGGAGAGAACGTTTTAGGGCGGGGTGGAACTCCCCACTGGCGGTGATGGGCGCAGAAGCGCTCTTAAGTCCGAGAGCCCCTTGGGGTCGAACTGGTGTGAACCCAGTACCAACGGTCAAAGTCCGGATGAAGGAACGGAGGCATCATGCCTGCTTCTCGTAACAGTCGTGTACGCAAACTCGTGATCCTGGCGATGCTCATCGCGCTCACCGTCGTTTTGAGCTTCCTGAAGACTCCGCCGATGTTCGGATTTCTCCAATATGATGCATCAGGCGCGATCGTTCTGCTTGCCGCTTTACTCTTCGGACCGATCGAAGGCATCGTCGTCGCCGTTCTTGCGGGGTTCATCCGCTTACTCTTTCCCGGTATCGGAGCTCAGTTCGGCGTGATGATGGATATCATCGCCTATCTTGCTCTGGTGATCCCGGCAGGCTTCCTGTTCCAGCGCTTCCGCAAACATCTGAGCGGACAGCTCGTCGCACTTATCATCGGTGTCGTCTGCATGGTCATCATGATGATCGTCGCTAACATCGTGCTGACACCACCACTCAGCACGCGTGTGCTGGGCTACACCATCACCCGCGCGGCAGTCATCAAGATGATCCTCCCGGCGTTTCTGCCCTTCAATGTCCTGAAGGCAGCCGCGAACAGCGCCCTGGCCTTCATGCTCTATAAGGCGCTCGCCCGCTTCGTGTTCTGACGGGTTAGTCGGCAAGGGGGGTCTGACCCCTTTGTCATTGAAAGCACAAGTGGGAGGCGAGGGGGTTGCTCGCGTACGCGAACGACCCCCTCGCTAACTAACCTGCCAGAGCAAAGAGTGACAGAGGGGTCTGACCCTTTGTCACTTGCCCCGGCGACGCAGGAGCAAGTAGATGATGGTCACTACGATCGCCGCCCCGAACACCGCAAGCGCGATGAGCAGGGGCCGCAGGGTATCTCCGGTTAAAGGAAGCATGTTCAGTCCTCACTGATCCGTGTGATGGAGGGATCGACCTTGACGCCTGGTCCCATGGTCGAGGCCAGGGCGATCGACTTGAGGTACTTGCCCTTGGCCGAGGCGGGCTTGACGCGCATCAGCTCATCGAGCAGCGCGCTATAGTTGCCGAGCAGAGCACTGGCCTCGAAGGACTTCTTGCCGATCGGCACGTGGCAGATGCCATAACGGTCCGCGCGGTACTCGACCCGGCCGGACTTCAGCTCGCCGACGATCCTGGCGACGTCGGTCGTGACCGTCCCGAGCTTGGGGTTCGGCATGAGGTTGCGCGGTCCCAGGAGCTTGCCCAGACGCCCGACCTTGCCCATCATATCGGGCGTGGCCACTGCCGCGTCGAAGTCGAACCAGCCGCCGCTGATCTTGGTGACCAGATCATCAGAGCCGACGACGTCAGCGCCGGCGGCCTCAGCCTCGCGCGCCAGGTCGCCTTCTGCGAACACGGCGACGCGCACGGTCTTGCCCGTGCCGTGAGGGAGCGAGATGCTGCCGCGCACCTGCTGGTCTGCCTGGCGGGTGTCGATGCCAAGGCGGAAGTGAGCCTCGATCGTCTCATCGAAGTTCGCCCTGGCCGTGGCCTTGACGAGCTCACAGGCCTCTGCCGGCGCATAGAGCTTCTCGTGCTCGACCTTGGCTTTAGCCTCGTTGTAGCGCTTTGTGTGTGCCATCTTCGTTCCTTTCGTGGTAGTAGCGGCGGAGGTTCCGCCTCCCCACTAACGTGCCTACTCGACGACTATCCCCATACTACGCGCGGTTCCTGCGACGATCTTAGCCGCCGCGTCCACATCGTTCGCGTTCAGATCGACGAGCTTGGTCTCGGCGATCTCGCGGACCTGGTCCCAGGACACGGTCGCGACCTTGTCCTTCTGGGGCACGGCCGAACCCTTCTCTATGCCCGCAGCCTTCTTCAGCAGCACAGCCGCCGGCGGGGTCTTGATGATGTAGGAAAACGAGCGGTCCTCGTAGACCGTGATCTCGACCGGCAGTATCAGGCCCGGACGATCCGAGGTGTCGGCGTTGAAGGCCTGACAGAACTGCATGATGTTGACCTGCTGAGCGCCCAAGGCCGGTCCCACCGGGGGCGCCGGGTTGGCCTGGCCGCCGGGGATCTGCAGTTTGATGAATCCGACTTGTTTCTTTGCCATAGTTATCTACCTGCTACTCTATCGTTTCGACGGAGGAGAACTCCAGCTCGACCGGAGTCTCGCGTCCGAACAGGGTCACATTACAGCGCAGCGTCCCCTTATCGACGTTGACCTCGACGATCGTAGCGTCGAAGTCCGTGAAGGCGCCGTCCTTGATGCGCACGATCTGTCCGACCCGGAAGTTCGTGACCGCCTGGGGGGTGTCGCCGCTCTTGCTCTTGCGTACCATGGCGTTGTACTCGTCACGCGTGAGCGCCATGGGTTTGTTCTGCGAACCGATGAATCCGGTCACCCCGGGGGTGTTGCGCACCACGTACCAGGAGTTGTCGTTCATCTCCATCTGTACAAGGATGTAACCCGGATAGATCTTCTTCTCTTGTCGGCGCCCGTCATCCTTGTTGATAACGGACTCCGTCGGGATCTCTATCGCGAAGATCTGGTCAGTGAGCCCCATGGTCTCGATGCGGTTGAGTATCGCGGTCTTGACCTTGTTCTCATGTCCAGAATACGTGTGGACGACGTACCATCTCTTCGCCATCACTTGCTCGTTCCGGTCGCAGTGAGCGAGGGCGTGACCGTCGTCTCGTTCGCATTCGGAGTCGCCGTCGTCGTCTTCGAGGCGGTCGTGTTCGCCAGGGCGGTCACGCCTTTCGTTGCCGCTGAGTCGAACGCGAAGGTGAACAGCGCGAAGAAGATCAGGGTCGCGACGACGATGATGCCGCTGTTCAGCATATCCTTCGGCGTCGGCCAGGTCACCCGCTTGAGTTCCTGGACGACCCCCTTGAAGTATCCGATGATCTTCGCAGGAACGCCCGGGGAGCTTTGCTTTGAGCTCTTCTTGTTCTCTTTGTCTTTTGCCATAACAGTATCTTTCTTCGAAGGTCGCCCGCTCGTCGTCAAGACTGGCAGGCCAGGAGGGACTCGAACCCCCAACATCCGGTTTTGGAGACCGGCGCTCTACCAGTTGGAGCTACTGGCCTGTTCCCTGCGCGTCTAGCGCGTTTCCTTGTGGACGGTGTGCGTCTTGCACCACGGGCAGTACTTCTTCATCTCGATACGATCGGGATTGTTCGCCTTGTTCTTCTTGGTCGTGTAGTTGCGCCGCTTGCAGTCCTCGCAAGCCAGCGTCACCAGGGTCCTCATGTCAGGTCCTCTCTTCGACCGACCGGCCCGGCTCCGCCGCAGAAGCGGGAGCCGGACAGGTCAGTGCTTACATCTCAGGTAAGTTTCCCCGTGCGGGCATGCGACCCGCAGAGCTGTGAGAAGGACCTACTTGATGATCTTCGTCACACGGCCGGAGCCGACGGTGCGGCCACCCTCGCGGATAGCGAAGCGCAGGCCCTCTTCCATGGCGATCGGGTTGATCAGCTCGCCGCGGACCAGGACGTTGTCGCCCGGCATGACCATCTCGATGCCCTCAGGCAGATGGGCCACGCCCGTCACATCGGTGGTACGGAAGTAGAACTGCGGACGATAGCCATCGAAGAACGGCGTATGACGCCCACCCTCTTCTTTGGTCAGGACGTAGACCTGACCCTCGAACTCGGTGTGCGGCGTCACGCTGCCCGGCTTGCAGATGACCTGACCACGCTCGACCTCCTCGCGCTTGGTGCCACGCAGCAGCAGACCGACGTTGTCGCCTGCCTGTGCGAAGTCCAGCAGCTTGCGGAACATCTCGACGCCGGTGACGACGGTCTTGGCGGTATCGCGGATACCCACGATCTCGACCTCATCGTTGACCTTGATGGTGCCGCGCTCGACACGACCGGTGGCGACGGTGCCGCGGCCGGTGATCGTGAAGACGTCCTCGACGGCCATCAGGAAGGGCTTGTCGGTGTCACGCTCGGGGATCGGGATGTAGTCATCAACGGCAGCCAGAAGCTCGTCGATCTTGTCGTTCCACTCGTTGTCGCCCTCGGACTCGAGCGCCTTGAGCGCAGAGCCCTTGATGAGCGGCAGGTCGTCTCCCGGGAACTCCTCGTTGGTCAGAAGCTCGCGGACCTCCATCTCGACGAGCTCGATGAGCTCCTCGTCGTCGACCATGTCGCACTTGTTGAGGAAGACGATGATGTAGGGCACGCCGACCTGACGGGCCAGCAGGATGTGCTCGCGCGTCTGGGCCATGGGGCCGTCGGTGGCGGCGATCACGAGGATGGCGCCGTCCATCTGGGCCGCGCCCGTGATCATGTTCTTGACGTAGTCAGCGTGACCGGGGCAGTCCACGTGAGCATAGTGGCGGGTCTCGGTCTCATACTCGACATGCGCGATCGCGATCGTGATACCACGCTCGCGCTCTTCCGGCGCCTTGTCGATCTGGTCGAAGGGCGTGAAGTCAGCCATGCCCTTGGAGGCCTGACGCTTCGTGATCGCAGCGGTCAGCGTGGTCTTACCATGGTCGACGTGACCGATGGTACCTACGTTGACATGCGGCTTGGTGCGCTCGAACTTCTGCTTAGCCATCGTGTGATCCTCCTGATCGGTTCGGTCGGCAGGTCGCATCAACCCGCCTTATCTCTCGAAACTTACCTTGTTTCTCTATCTGGAAAGCACTACAGCGCCAGCAAGCTGGGAGGCTGCAAGAAGCAGTGCTTACGCCCTGGTAGCGGTGACTGGATTTGAACCAGTGACAACTCGGGTATGAACCGAGTGCTCTGACCAACTGAGCTACACCGCCGGAGCCCCTGTACAACATACGTGGCACACAGCGACACAGTACTCTGTTCGTACAGGCGCACTATAGTCTAATCGAGGAGCAGGAGCCTGTCAACAGCAAACCACGCCTCCGCGCGTATCTATACAAGAAGTCCTTATCTCGCAGAGTGAGCGTGATGGCGCCCCAGGGTCAGGGTCAGCAGGATGTTCTCGACCAGCCAGAGCCTGAGGCAGGCCGCGAAGTTCGAAAAGCTTGGACGCACTCCCCAGCCCTCGGTGAGGGTCTCGAAGAGGACCGGCTGGGAGGCGTCGAGAAGCTCATGTTCCATCTCCACCAGTCCCTGCTGATACTCGGGGGCCGGCAGCGCACGGAGCCGATCGATCTTGTGCATCGTCGCCTGCGAGTCCGTCAAACGCTGCCGCACATCGCGCGCAGCCTCAGGCGTCGTCACCCCCACTTCTTCTTTGATGTCGTTGGTGATATGCGCCGCCTCATAGACCACGTCGGCGAACTCATCGGTCGGCAGCAGCAGGCTCTCGTAGTTCATGAGCTGCTTCCAGGACGGCTCCAGGAGCAGTTGGCGATGCTCCTCGACCGTGCGGGCGCGCAGCCGGTATCCAAAGGCATCCGGATCGTCGAAGACCCGCGAGCCCACATCCAGGAAGGGCGCCATCGGGCTGATGAAGGGCATCATGCGCTTGTCGTTGCCGCTCAGTTCATAGAGGCGACGCAGATAGCGGGCGTTATCGCGCACGCTGTCCGCGTCCTGCCCGGGGATGCCGATCATATAGTACACGTCATAGCGGGTGACCCCGAGCTCAAGCGCGAGCTTGATGTTGTCCTCCAGCTCTGCGCTCGTGTACTGCCCTTTGCCGAAGCGCGCCCGGATCGCGTCGTCATGGGACTCGGCGCTGACCTCGATCGACCAGTTCGAGAGGTGCTCGGCCATCAGCGCCAGCTGATCGGGCGTGGGAGGACCGAAGAACTCGAAGGCGACCGGGCGATCCAAGTTGAGTGCGCCCAGACGCCGGATCAACTCCTCGAAGTAGTCAGGACCACCCTGCAGAGGATCGTTCAGGATGAAGATGAGTCCGGGGATGTAGCGGCTTGCGTGCGCGACGTCACGGACCACGAGCTCGGGATCACGCAGCGCGATCTTGCGGCGCCCCAGGTACTTGCGATAGGTCGTCGCCGAACCGCCGCAGGTGGCGCAGTTGCGGGTGCAGCCACGACAGACGATGCCCGCCGAGGCCGGCTCGCGCATGAACTGCTCGAAGGGCGATGCTCCCAGCAGGTCGCGGTAGCGGATGACCGTCTTCATGTTGAAGCTGAAGTCGAGCGAGGGAGCATCGAAGTCAGACGGGCTGTAGCTGAGCTCGTTGACGATGACGTCCCCGCTGCTGTCGCGCCAGCTGAGGTTTTGGACCGCGCTCAACTCACCCTTACCTGTGATCGCGCTCAGCAGCTGGCGGAAGGGTTCCTCGGTCGAGTCCCCCCGCAGCACGAAGTCGATCTCAGGGTAGCCGGTGAGCAGCTCCTCATGGAAGACCGAGGCGGAGTGTCCCCCGAGGATGATCGGGATGTCGGGGTGGTACTTCTTGCAGAGGCGCGCGATCTCGATGGCCCCCTGGCAGTGCGGCATCCAGTGCAGGTCGATACCGAAGCTCCGGGGTTCAAGGCTTGCGATGAGGCGCTCGACGTCGAAGGTCGCCGAGTGCAGCATGAGGTTGGCGATGTTGATGATGCGCACGTAGAAGCCGTTGCGCTCGAGGTACTCGCCGATCGAAGCGAAACCGAGCGGATAGATGTCGAAGATCGGCGTGGCCGGCACAAGGTCTGCGACCGGTCCGAAGAACGAGGGGCGGCTGCGGAAGTCATAGACCGAAGGCGCGTGGAGGATGATGAGGTCGGTCTGTATGATGCTTCCTTCTGGCCGGCCCCGGAGGGCTTCGATACTGGAGCCCACAACCGGACTTGAACCGGTGACCTCTTCCTTACCAAGGAAGTGCTCTACCGACTGAGCTATGTGGGCCTGGAACTGGGCTATTCTGTGCATAAGAGCGTTGTCGTCAAGCTCGTGGCCGTAAGGCCACTTCGCTTACCGACGCCTGCTTATGCGCAGAATATCCTGCGTCCGACGCTATCGATGGTGGGAGCGCATGGATTCGAACCATGGTAGGCATAGCCAACGGGTTTACAGCCCGTCCCCTTTAGCCACTCGGGCACACTCCCGTACCGCGAAACGACGCAGAGAACAGTGTATCTTAAATCCCGTCTCCCTTGCAATGTGGGCGCAGCTTCGATACACTGACAGAGCCGCGAACACGGGCGATTAGCTCAGTGGGAGAGCGCTGCCTCGACACGGCAGAGGTCACTGGTTCAAGTCCAGTATCGCCCACCATCCGGTTCGCATCATCACCCAGGGGCGATTAGCTCAGCGGGAGAGCGCTGCCTTCACACGGCAGAGGTCACTGGTTCGAAACCAGTATCGCCCACCACCTCAGCCTTTATATCATCCCGGCACCTTTGCGCTGGAAGCGGGCACTCGATGTCATGTATTCTTCGTATCCATCATCAGCCGCAGGGGCATCTGCATCCGCCCCACCAGTGATATCGATCATCCCTTGGAGGAACTCACGGGTTCTCTCGCGCTCAGGGTGATCGAAGATCCTCTCGGGAGTACCCTGCTCGTAAACAACGCCGCCGTCCATGAAGACCACATGGTCGCTCACGTCACGGGCGAATGCCATCTCATGGGTGACGACGATCATCGTCATGCCACTTTTCGCCAGGTCACGCATGACGTCAAGGACGTCGCGCACCAGCGAGGGGTCCAGAGCGCTGGTCGCTTCGTCGAAAAGCATCACGTGCGGCTCCATCGCGAGCGCGCGGGCGATGGCCACGCGCTGCGCCTGTCCGCCGGAAAGCTGCGAGGGCAGGAAGTCCGCGCGATCGCTCAGCCCTACCTTCTCGAGCTGATCGAGCGCGATCTGCTCGGCTTCCTTCTCGTCAAGCTTGCGGACCTTCCGCAAAGCCAGCTCGACGTTTCCGAGCGCGGTCAGATGGGGGAACAGATTGAACTGCTGGAACACCATGCCGATCTTCGAGCGCAACTGATCGACGTCGGTCTCCTTACTGTTGACGAGCTGGTCCTCGAACCAGATCTCGCCGGAGGTCGGCTGTTCGAGCAGGTTGATGCAGCGCAGCATCGTCGACTTGCCCGAGCCGGACGGTCCCAGCACAGATACCACATGCCCCTTGGGGCAATAGAAGTTCACGTCATGTAAGACGACGTTATCGCCGAAGACCTTCTTCAGGTTCTTGATGCGGATGATCGCATCAGCGGGCATCGCAACATCTGCCGGGGTATATGCCACGTCTTCCATCTGCCCTCCCCTACCTGTTCAGGACGTTCTCGCGATGTGTGACCACATGGGCGGAGTCGATCACCGTATCACCAAGACGGGGCGGCCGCTTGCGCGGCGGCGGAGTCGGGCCTCCTTCACCTGAGTCCTGCTCGGCCAGCTTGTTCTCCATGCGCGCCACGATACGCCCGAGCGGGATCGTGATAAGCAGATAGAAGAAGGCCGTGACGACCAAAGGTGACTGGTTGAAGGTCGCTCCTCTGATGATGTTGGCCTGCAGGGTCATCTCCATGATCGACGCGACCACGAACAGCGAGGTGTCCTTGTAGACCAGGATGAACTCGGAAAGCATCGTAGGCAGGATGCGACGCACCGTCTGAGGCAGTATCACGAAGCCCATCGTCTGCCACTTGCTGAGACCCAGCGAGCGCGCGGCCTCGCTCTGACCCTTGGGGATCGACTGGATGCCGGCACGGAAGATCTCTGCCTGATAGGCAGCGGTGTTGATGAAGATGATGAAGAGCGCCCGTAGCCAGACCGTCAGATCGATCTCGAAAAACACGATACGTTGCAGAGGCAACTTGATCGCGTCGTATCCGGGAACGAACGGTATCCCGAAATACAGGATGAGTATCTGCAGGATCATCGGCGTCCCGCGGACCACATCGATGTAGAGGGTCGTGATCCAGCGGACGGGCTTGATCTTGCTCATCTTCATGAACGAGACGATCAGGCCTCCCGGGATACCGAGGCCGAAGCCGATCACGCCGAGTAGCAGCGAGACCGGCAGGCGCTTGAGTATCGGAAAGAAGGCCTGACCGATGATATGGAAGTTGAAGAAGATCCCGGTGATCGGGAAGGTCTCCCACCAATGGATGAACGAATGGAGCACGGGGATCGCTTATCCTGCTAGGGCATCACGGGCGGGTTCTTGTCATCGATGAACTTCTTGTAGAGCGCCTCATAGGTGCCGTCCGCGATAACGTTCTTCAATGACTTGTTGACCGCCGCAAGAAGTTCGGGATTCGCCGCGTTCTTCTTGTCCTTGTCCATCGGGAACGCGAAGCCGAAGTTCTCAGTCGCTGCGCCCTGGATCGAACCGCGGTTCTCTGCCTTGTAGGTCGCCTGCTTGGTGTAGTTACCTGCGACCGGACCGTCGATGACGACCGCGTCGACCTCACCGGCAGCCATCGCCGTGAAGCAGTCCTGGCCGCCCTGGTAGGGCTTGACCACGATGCCTTTGGGGATGAGGTTATCCTTCGACCAGATGTGGCCCGTCGTTCCGTTCTGGACGGCGACCTTCATGCCCTTCTTGAGATCATCGACCGTCTTGACCGACGAGCCCTTGGGTACGGACAGCGCCTGCACCGACACGAAGTAGGGGTCGGAGAACTTGATGGTCTTGGAGCGCTCTGCGGTGATCGTCATCGAAGACGCCGCCATGTCGAACTGTCCCGCGTTGGTCGAGAGCGCCGTGAGCAGCGCGTCCCAGGGGACGTTCACGAACTTGACCTCGGCGCCCATGTCCTTACCGATCGCCTTCATAAGCTCGACGTCGAAGCCCTGGAACTGGTTGGAGGTGTCCATGAGTTCCATCGGCGCGAAGGTCGCGTCGGTGCCGACAGTGATGGTCTTGCCGTCACCAGCGACGACGTTTCCGATCGCCGGCTTCTTATCGGTCGAGGTCTTCTTGTCAGTCGTGCTTCCGCAGCCTGAGAGCGCCACACTTATGGCCATCACCAGCGCTACGGCGAGGATCAGGAGTGCCCTTAGCCTCGAATGCTCAGTCTTACCTTGCATGTCAAACCAACCTTTCGGTTACGAGCCTGCCGATGCTCACTCGCCGTTCTGGTGAGTGAAGGGCGGATTTCTCAGATCCGCTCACACCGTGCCCCTGAGGAGAACGCGCTCGTCCTCCGCATCTACCTAAGGGCATATACCTGAGGCTTTGATTGTACGCGCAACAGACAAGCGACTGCAAGCGCATTACACCAATAGCCCCTAAACGACCTGTCTTATCCAGTATGTGGTCGTCGTTATGCACTTTTTCCCGGATCCTCAGTTCGAAGCTGACTTCGCCAGCGCATCCTCAAGCGTCATCGAGCCGGGGATGAAATCGGGCTCGCCGCCGAAGTACTTCGCATAGATCTTCGCGTAGGTCCCGTCATCGACGATGGTCTTCAGCGCCTTGTTGAAGTCGTCGCGCATAGCCGCGCCCTTCTCTGACTTCTGAAAGCCCATGCCCAGATAGGAATCCGTGCCTTCGATACGCTGGACGATCTTGGCCTGACGTACGGGATCCTTGCAGAAGTTCGCCGTCATCGAGTAGTCCTGGATGATGCACTTCACCTCGCCGGCCTGCATCGCCTGGAAGAGCGCGGAGGTGTCCTTGTTCTCCACGAACTTGACGCCCTTGGGCAGATTGGCCTTGGCCCACTCGGCGCCGCTGCTCCCCAACTGCACGCCGACCTTATCGCCGGGCTTGAGCTGCCTCCAGTCAGAGAAGGTCGAGTCCTTGGGGACCGCCATACCGTAGCTGTCCATGAAATAGGGCTTGGAGAAGTAGATCGCGTTGGCGCGCTCCTGGGTGATGGTCAGCGCTGAGCAGACCATGTCGAAGTCGCTGCCCGCGTTAAGGCCGGCGATGATGCCGTCCCAGTCATAGGTCTTGTACTTGACCTCAAGGCCCATGGTCTTGGCCATCGCGGTCATAAGATCGACGTCGAAGCCCACGATGGTCTTGCCATCGGAGACCGAGACCGACTCGAAGGGCGGAAAGGTCGTATCCGAGCCCACCGTGATGGTCTTACCGTCTGCCGCGACGAGCTTTGAGGCCCAGGCGGGGGTCTTGATCGGAGTCGTGTCTGTTGTGGACTTCGTGCTCTTGTTCGTGCCACAGGCGGTCAGGCTGAGGAGCAACGCCGTGGCCAGAGCGAGTGCCGCGGCGATGCGCAGCTTCTTTCGGGTCTTCACAGGTGTCATGAGCGGTCCTTTCGTGTACGCGGTACTTCACTACACTATAGTACTGGAGTATCCCAGCTCTGTCAAGCGGTCGCCTGACAGCTGCTTCTCTGCGGCTGACCTGGTCTTTGACCCCACACTCGCATACCGGGACGTTCGCCTGATATCATCTCACTACTGGTCCTCTCGCCGAACTCGCCGACGGTATGACTGACACCTAAGATGCGCCGTGCTCACGGAAACTCCAGTGAGTGACCGCTTACGTGGGTCCTTTTGGCCGCATCTACCCTGGACTAGGCGCATACGCGCCGCAACCACAGACCCGCAGAGAAGCAGAGCCATTGTACTACATCGTACGGGCCAGGCAGGCGACGCGGACCTCAGCGGCGCCCGCCTCAAGGAGCAGCCGCGCGCAGGCGTCGGTCGTCGCGCCCGTGGTGAAGACGTCGTCGACCAGCAGCACGTGGGGGTAGCGCGAGACACGGGCGGCGTCGGGTCCGGGTTTGAAGCTCTCCGCTACGGCAGCGCGACGCTGTTCGCGATCCAGGCTGCGCAGATCGGTCGAGTGCGGGCGGACCAGGAAGCGACCCAGGGGCAGGTCGAGCGCGGCGGCCAGCGCCCAGGCGATGCGATGGGCCTGGTCGAAGCCGCGCGCGCGCAGGGCCGCCGGGCTCACCGGCACGAAGGCCACCGCGTCGGCCCAGCCGGGCCAGACGCGCTGTGCGAGCAGCTGTGCCAGCACCGTCGCCAGGCGCTCCTCGCCCCGGTCCTTCATCATGACGATGGCGCGCGCGAGCGGTCCGTCAAGGACGCCGAGGACACAGGCTGCAGAGAAGGCGAAGGCGGTCTGGGCGCACTCCGTACAGACGAGCGCACCGAACGGCGCCCCGCAGCGGGGACAGGCACGGCGCAGGTCATAGTTCTGCTCAAGCCAGGCGCGACAGCGCGCGCAGAAGAGCGCGCCCTGGGCGTCGCAGCCGCCGCAGCGCGTGGGCGCGATGAGCTCGGCGAAGGCGTCAAGGAACGCGTGGGCGGTTCTGTTGATCGTGTCTGCCATGCAAGAAGCCTAGCAGACCGAACTTAATTTTCTCTTACACCAGGGCCCGGGCGATGGGCGCGCTGAAGTCCCCGGCGCTGTCCGGGAAGATGACGCCGAGCTCTGTGATGAAGGCGGTGATGTGGGCGGCCGGCGTCACGTCGAAGGCCGGGTTGAAGCTTTCGACGTTGGTCGGCGTCGTCTTGAACCAGGCGTCGAAGGAAAATCCCCCGCCCTTGCGCCGGATCTCCATCACATGCCCCTGGGCCATGGTCAGCTGGGAGTCCGCGCTGTCGCAGACCGCCTCAAGCGCGCGCTGCTGCTCGGGCGTGGTCGCATCGAAGCGCCCGGAGACCGTCACGCCTTCGAGCTCACGCGGGTCGCGCGCCTCGATGGCGATACGGGAGCCGTCGGTCAGCGTCGTGTCGAAGGTCGAGGACGGCGCCGCGATGTAGAAGGGGATCCTGTGCTCTTTGGCAAGGATCGAGAGGCTGTAGGTGCCGATCTTGTTGGCGGTGTCCCCGTTGGCGCAGATGCGGTCGGCGCCGACGATGACTGCGTCGACCTCCCCCTGATGCATGATGAAGCCGGCCATGTTGTCCGCGATGAGCGTCGAGGGGACGCCGGCCGTCAGGAGCTCCCAGGCCGTCAGGCGCGCGCCCTGGTTCACGGGACGGGTCTCGTCGACCCAGACATGCGCGACATGGCCCTGCTCGGCTGCGGTGTAGATGACGCCGAGCGCCGTGCCGTAGAAGACCGTCGCAAGCGAACCGGCGTTGCAGTGTGTCAGGAAGTTCGTGGGTTCCTTGAAGAGCGCCGCTCCGTTGGCCGCGAGCTGGCGGTTGGCCGCCTCATCGGCGCGGCAGAGCTCTTCGGCTGCCGCGATGACCGCCTCGGCGAGACCCGCGGGGGTCATCCCGGCGGACTGCTCCTCGATGATGAGGCGCATCTTGTCCACGCCCCAGCTCAGGTTGACCGCCGTCGGGCGGGCGGCGGCAAGCTCGTTACAGACCGCCGTGGCGCGCGCATGATAGGCAGTATCTATCGCCTCGAAGTCCTTGCCCTCGGTCGCACACCAGAGCGCGACGCCGAGCGCCCCTGCCGCACCGAGCGCCGGAGCCCCGCGCACCGCGAGCGACTTGATGGCCAGGATGAGGCCCTCAAAGGTGTTGCAGACCAGGACGTCGCCTGTCAGAGGCAGACGGGTCTCATCGAGCAGCAGGACCTTGTCGTCCTCCCACCAGATCGTACGGGGCAGATCACTGACCGCCATGGTATCCCTCGCTTTCTTTCAGTGGTGACAAAAGGGTCAGATCCCCTTGTCGCCAGAAGTATCAGGGGGAGGCGAGGGGGTCGGTCGACCCGTCGCCCGAGCCCCCTCGCCAACAGACCTGCAGGTGAACTCAGGTGACAAGCCTCCCTTGCCTCCCACTTGACCGAGTATCTCTTCGCCAGCTGCCGTGCGTCCCTCAGAGAGCGGACGCAACTCGTCGAGCAGGGTCCGCAGGTCAGCGGGAAGCGCGTCGGTGAAGCGCATATCGACGCCCGTCACCGGGTGCGTCAACGCCAGTGAATACGAGTGCAGGAACTGGCGCGTCAGCCCCCGGTCGGCCGCCTTCGCGCGGCGCCCGTAGAGGGGGTCGCCGACCACCGGATGCCCGGTATAGGCCAGGTGCACGCGGATCTGGTGCGTGCGTCCCGTGAAGAGCTTGCACTCGACGAGCGTGTAGCCATCATCGCTGAGCCCGGGCTCGAAACGCTCGAGCACCGTGAAGGTGGTCACCGCGCTCTTGGCGGAGGGGTGGTCTGAGACCGCGCGGCGATGGCGGTCATGCGCATCGCGCGCGAGCGGGGCGTCGATGATCCCCGTGTCGGGCCCGATGCGCCCGTGCACGAGGCAGAGGTAGCGCCGGTCGACCAGACGCTGGCGGATCGCGTCCTGCAGCGCGGCCTGGGTCTCATCGCGCTTGGCGGCGAGCATCAGACCGGAGGTGTCCTTGTCGAGCCGGTGTACGATCCCCGGACGCTCCGGGCCCTGCAACAGCCCGAGTTCCGTGAAGTGATACGCAAGCGCGTTGACGAGCGTCCCGCTCCAGTTGCCCTGAGCCGGATGGACCACGAGACCAGCGGGCTTGCTGAGCACGATGAGCTCATCGTCCTCAAAGACCACGTCGAGCGGGATCGGCTCGGGGGTGACGTCGAAGGGACAGACGGGCTCCGGCTCAGCGACGATAAGCTCGCCTTCCTGCACCAGGTGGTTCTTGTTCGCCGCCACACCGTCGACCGTGACCCGGCCCGCATCAGCAAGCCGGGCGGCGGCTGAGCGGCTGGCGAGTTCCGGCCAGCTACCTAAGACCACATCGAGGCGCTTGCCGGCCCAGTCCGCCGGAGCCTCGCGCGAGACGCGGCTCATCGGGGCGCACCTCCCCTGCGCTCGCTGAGCGAGGCCAGGCCGTCGAAGAAGATGAACCAGAGCGCGAAGGCGATCACGCCGAGCGTCATGCAGAGGTCGGCGATGTTGAACACGGCGAAGGGGAAGAAGGTCACGTTGATCAGGTCGTAGACGCCCCCGAAGACCACCCGGTCGATGAGGTTGCCCACTCCGCCGGCCGCGATGAGCGCCGTCGAGACCACGGGAAGCACGCTGCGCGGACGCTCAGCGCGCCAGAACACGATCAGGAAGACCGCCATCACGGCGGCGACGAGGAAGAATATCGGCATCTGCCCCTCCAGGATGGAGAAGGCGGCGCCCCGGTTCTTGAGGGAGCGCAGGTAGAAGAACCCGGGGATGACGGTCATGGTCGTGCCGAGCGGAAGGAAGCTGCGCTGCAGCATCTTGACGACCTGATCGAGCACAAGCATGCTGGCCGCGACAACAGCGAAGCATCTGCCCGGATGGCGCAGCCGGGTCGTGAGCCACGAATCCGCCATGGACCTTACTCCGCGTCGGCGGTAAAGCCGATCTCGTGGAGCACCGACGCACAGCGACCGCAGACCTCGGCGAAGTCCGCATCCCCGCTCAGTGCGCGGTGGTTCCAGCAGCGCGGACACTTCTCAAGCTCGCTGCGGCGCACCTCGACGCGCGTCGCCGCAGGTCCGGAGATCTCCGCGTCCTCGCAGAGCTCGACGGTGGCCACGATGAAGTACTCCTGCAGGCCCTCGACGCTGCGCGCGCGCAGAACGGCGGCAGTGCCCGGGTCGCAGCACAGCGTCAGCGCCGCCTCCTGGGACTTGCCCGCGACGCCGGCCGCGCGCGCCTCTTCAAGCGCCTTGGTGACCTGCTCGCGCACGCGACGCAGGACCCGGTAGGCCTCGGTCAGCGCGCCGTCAGCGGGCGCCTCAAGCTCTGGCCAATCGCAAAGGTGCACCGAGTCAGCACCCGCGCGGTAGCTCTCTGGCATGAAGCTCCAGACCTCCTCACAGGTGAAAGCCAGCGTCGGCGCATAGACGCGCACGAACATCTGGAGCAGCTCGTAGAGCACGGTCTGGGCGCTCCTGCGGGCCGGGCTGTCCGGAGCCTCAGCATAGAGGCGGTCCTTGATCAGGTCGAGGTAGGTCGAGGACAGCTCGCTGATATAGTCGCTCAGCTGGCGCTGCGCCACGTGGAACTGCCAGTCGTCGTTGGCCGCAGTGACCGCGCGCAGCACCTCGGCGGCGTGGGCGCACTCAGCGGCGTCGACCTCGGCAAGATCGGCGGTCGCCCGACGCATCCCGGGCTCGAAGTCGGAGAGATTGGAGAGCAGGAAGCGGAAGGTGTTGCGGATCTTGCGGTAGGACTCGGCCGTGCGCTCGAGGATCTCGTCGGAGATGCCCACGTCCTGCGTGAAGTCGGTCGTGGCCACCCACAGGCGGATGATATCGGCGCCGAACTTGTCGGTGATCTCGATCGGCGAGATCGTGTTGCCGATCGACTTGCTCATCTTGCGGCCCTCGCCGTCGACGGTAAAGCCATGCGTGAGCAGGTTCTCGAAGGGAGGGCGTCCATACGCCGCCTCGCTCGTGAGGTAGGCGGCCTGGAACCAGCCGCGGTGCTGGTCGGTGCCCTCCAGGTACATCTGGGCCGGGAAGCTCAGCTCCGGGCGCGTCTGGAGCACCGAGGTATGGCTGACGCCGGACTCCCACCAGACATCGACGATGTCGGATTCTGGCGTAAGTTCGCTGCCGCCACAGTCCGGACAGACCGTGTCCGCCGGCAGGTACTCGGACGGGTCCTTGATGAACCAGGCGTCGGCGCCCTCGGCCTCGAAGAGCGCGATGGTGGCGTCGAAGGTCGCCTCGTTGGCGACCACCGCGCCGCAGCTGGCACAGTGATGCACGGGGATCGGCACGCCCCAGCTGCGCTGGCGCGAGATGCACCAGTCGGGGCGCTCGGTGATCATCGCGCCCATGCGGTTGCGCGACCAGTCCGGGATCCAGCGGAACTTGTCGAAGCCCTCCAGGGCGCGCGCGCGCAGCCCCGTGTCCTCCATCGAGACGAACCACTGCTCGGTCGCGCGGAAGATCACCGGACTCTTGCAGCGCCAGCAGTGCGGGTAGCTGTGCGTGAAGTCAGCGGCCGCAAGCAGCAGCTCGTGCTCACGCAACCAGCTCAGGATCTCAGGTTCCGCCTCGAAGACGCCCCGACCCTTGAAGGGACCTCCCCCGGCATCGAAGACGCCGTTGTCATCGACGGGCATCTTCGTCGGCAGATGCCAGCGCTGCCCGCTGAGGTAGTCCTCCTGACCGTGCCCGGGGGCGGTGTGTACGGCGCCGGTGCCCGTCGAGAGGTCGACATAGGGCTCCGTGATCACAACGCCGCGCTCGTCGGGAAAGATCGGACAGGCGTAGTGCAGGCCCTCGAAGGCCGTGCCTTTGAGTTTGAGCGGCTCGCCTGCCGCGTCCTTGACGTAGTGCAGGCGCTCACAGGACTCGAAGTCCCAGCCGGCCTGCGCCGCAACGGCCTCGACACGCTCTGCCGCCATGATGAGCACCTGCTTGTCGCGCACGACCCCCACATAGTCCGCCTCGGGGTTCAGGGCGACGGCGACATTGGCCGGCAGCGTCCAGGGAGTCGTCGTCCAGATGACGAGCTTGACCGGCATCAGGCCGTTCTCAGGATGCCGCGAGCAGGGTATCTTGAAGGCCTCGGGCGCCTCGACGAAGTCGAACTTCACGAAGATCGACGGCGAGGGCTCGTCGGCATACTCGATCTCTGCCTCGGCAAGCGCCGTGTGGCAGTGCATGCACCAGTGGATGGACTTGCGACCCCGATAGATGGAGCCGTCCAGATAGAGCTTCTTGAAGACCTTGACGTTTCCGGCCTCATAGCTGTGACGCAAGGTCAGATACGGGTCGTCCCAATCGCCCAGAACACCCAGGCGCTTGAACTCTGCGCGCTGCACATCGATCCAGCCCAGGGCATAGTCGCGACACTTCGCCCGCAGGTCGACACGGCTGATGGCGGCCATAGCCTCCGGCCCGAGTTCCTCCTCGACTTTATGCTCGATGGGTTGACCGTGACAGTCCCAGCCCGGGACATAGGGGCTGCGATAGCCGCGCATGGTCTTGTACTTGACGATCGAGTCCTTCAGGATCTTGTTGTAGGCCGTACCCATGTGGATGTGACCGTTGGCGTAGGGCGGGCCGTCATGCAGGATGAAATCCGGGGCGCCGTCGCGTCGCGCCAGGATGCGCGCGAAAAGCCCGTCGCGCTCCCAGGACTGGACCCAGGCCGGCTCACGGTCCTTGAGGTTCGCCCGCATGGGAAAGTCGGTCTTGGGCAGGTTCATACTGTCTTTGTAGTTGGTCACGATACTCCTCATATAACGGAAAAGCGGTGTCCTCATTTTAGCACGGGGCGCGGGGG
>WQUG01000078.1 GCA_009785855.1 Actinomycetes bacterium | reverse complement strand
TGGGCTTGTGGCAAAACTTCTTCTCGACAGATACCGCATCATCAGCGAGTTGGGCGAGGGCGGCTCCGGCACGGTGCTGCTCGCCTTTGACGAGCGTATCGCGCGTCGTGTCGCGATCAAGCGCCTCGAAGTCGCAGGCGACGCGCGCGCCAGCCTGCAGGAGGCGCGTATCGCGGCGCTGTTGCAGCACCCCCACATCGTGCAGGTCCTGGACTTCGAGACCTCGGGAGCAGGCGGCGCCTGCCTCATCATGGAGTATGTCGATGGGATCGCGCTCGACGAGATCCCCAGCGAGGATCTGGACGCCGACATCATCGCGGCGGTGATCGAGGCGCTCGGCAGCGCCCTTGCCTTCGCCCATGAGAACGGTGTGTTGCACCTGGACGTCAAGCCGAACAACATCCTGATCGATCACAACGGTCAGATCAAGCTCGCCGACTTCGGTCTGTCGCTGCTCTCGTCGCGCTCCGGTCATCACGAGGCTGCCGGCGGAACGCTCGGCTACATGCCGCTCGAACAGATGCAGGGGCTACCCGCGAGCCCGGCGACCGATCAGTGGGCGCTCGCGGCGGTGCTCTATGAGCTCTGCACCGACGAGTACCCCTACTTCAACGAGATCGCGTCGAAGCCCACGCTGGCGCGCCTGCGCGCGGCTCAGGAAGCAGGCGAGGCGCCTCTGCTCGAAATGAAGGCGCCCGGACTGACGGAGATCTTCGCGCGGGCGCTGGCACGCGGTCCGCATGAGCGCTTTGACTCGGTCGCTGAGTTCTGCGAGGCGCTGCGTCCCTACTTCGGGGATGCGGGGCAGGGAGTCTCTGCCCTGCGCGAGCTCTGCCGGGAGCTCATCGCCGATGGATCTGGAGAGGACGCAGACGACGCGCGCGAAGCGGCACGAGCCCTGCGGGTCGCCCGTCAGGAGCGTCGCGCGCGCAAGGTCCGTCCGTCGCGAGGCGCCCGGGGCTGGGCCGTGCTGACGCTCGCCCTTTTGGCTCTTCTGGCTGCAACGACCTTCCTGCTCGACCTGTTGACGCCTGCTCTGATCACGCAACTGTTCGGTGACAAGCGCCTGCAAGTCGGCATCATCAGCCTCAGCGCCTTTATACTGATATGCATGATACTGCTGCTCATCCGGGCAGCTTCACGACGACGGAACTAGTTCGCCTGCTGAGTGACCTGTAGTGTCTGGCAGTGAGCTGACAGGGAGCATAATGGGACTCATCTCTGATTTCGAAGAACATCTGGGAGGCGCCATAGAGGGAGCCTTCGCCGGCATGTTCAAATCGCCGGTCCAGCCGGCTGAGCTTGCGCGTGCCTGCAGTAAGGAGATGTCACGCTCGAAGAAGCTCGGCATCGGGACGGTGTATGTGGCCAACGTCTACTCGATCTTGCTGTCGACCCGCGATCACAGCACCCTTGCAGGTCTGCTCCCCACCCTTCAAGGCGAGCTGGAGACCTACCTCCTGGCCTATGCGCGTGAACACGACTTCCAGATGACGACGCGACCGGTCGTACGCTTCTATCCAACCCCCGACCTGAAGCTGGGGCGCTTCGAGGCGATCGGCGACCTGCTCTCTGTCGCGGAGATCGAGGCCGAGCTTGGCCCGGTCCCCGGCGTGACCCCTGAACCAGTGGCGGGACCTGCCCCCGCCCGTCCAGCAGCGCGAGGAGCCGAGGTCGCTGTCGCCGCACCGGGTTTCGCCCCTGAACCTGCGCCTGCTGCGATGCCTGACAGCGCCCGCCCGATGCCGCGGCTGCGACACGATCCTGAGATCCCGGCCAGCGTGCAGCGGGCCAAGACCTTCGGCTTCCCGCCTGAGGCAGATCTCGTGCCGGATCCCCCCGCCGACGCCACAACGCAGGGCCCCAGACTTGAGGCCTCGCTTTCTATGGACGCGCTCGGCGAGCTGAGCCTGCAGGGCAAACAGAGCGTCACGATCGGGCGCCAGGATGACAACGACCTCGTCATCGCCGACGTCAACGCCTCCCGTCACCACGCTCGCTTCGAACGCGCGGGCGATGGCTGGGAGCTGACCGATCTGGGCTCGACCAACGGCACCCTGCTCAACGGGCAGAAGACGACGCGCGCGCGCCTGCATGACGGCGACGTCATCCTGATCGGCGTCACTAAGATCGCCTACCACGAGAAAGCGTCCCGCCTGTGATCGATGTCATCCTGCTGGCTGGACGCATCGTCCTGGTCGTTTTGCTGTACCTCTTTCTTCTCTTCGCCGCAAAGACCGGCGTCGGGCTGGTGCGCAGCGCCACGCGCTCGAAGAAGGGTACCCTGACGATCGTGGTCTCCCAGGGACCGACCTCGCTGGTGGGGACGACCATGCCGCTGACCAGTGCGTTGGTGATCGGCCGGGCGGAGGGCAGCGACATCAACATCGGCGACCCGCTGATCTCAAGCAAGCATGCGCGCATCACGCCGGTCCCCGAGGGCGCCATCCTCGAGGACCTGAACTCGACCAACGGGACCCTGCTCAACGGCCTGAAGGTCACGATACCGGCGTCTTTGGCTGTCGGCGACCGGATCACGGTCGGTAACGTCGTGCTGGAAGTCGGGCAGCGCTAGTATGAGTCCGCGCGTCTCAAGTCTGCGCCTTACCGCCTCAGGGCGGCGACAGCGCTCGCATTACCCCTTTTCTGCCCAGACCAACATCGGTCGGCAACGAACGATCAACGAGGACTCCATCCTGGCCCTGCCGCCGCTCTTCGCCGTGGCCGATGGCCTGGGAGGGCACGAGGCCGGTGAGGTCGCCAGCGCCCTGGCCATCGATACCCTGCGTGACCATGCGCCGCGCGCGGTCGACACGCCTGCGCTGGTCCGCGCAGTCCAGGCCGCCAACAACGCCATCATCAAGGGCATAGAAGCGGGGATCGGACACGACGGCATGGGTTGCACCATGACCGCTCTCATGGTCGAGGCCGGCAAGGCTTCGATCGCCCAGGTCGGCGACAGCCGCGCTTATCTGCTGCGCGGACGCCAGCTGACGCAGATCACCGAGGACCACTCCGTGGTCGCCGCCATGTTGCGCTCTGGTCACATCACGAGCGAGGAAGCCCGCGTCCATCCGCAGCGCAGCGTCATCACGCGCGCGCTCGGCAGCGATCCTGAGCTGATAGTCGACCGGTTCGAGATCGACGTGCTGCGCGGGGACCGTCTGCTCATCTGCAGCGATGGTCTGACGAGCATGGTCGATGACGAGCATATCACCACGATACTCAATGCCCGCAGCGACCCCCATCAGGCGGCCCTTGACCTGATCGCCGCCGCGAACAAAGCCGGGGGGACGGACAACATCAGTGTGATCGTCATCGATATCGACGAGGACCAGCCGCAGAGTCGGACCCATCGTCGCAGCAGACTCTGGCTCTGGATCCTGATCTGGATCGTGCTCGTCGCCGGGCTGATCGCCGCTGTCGCCTTCGGGGTCAGCCGTTATACGCGCTCCGCCGCCTATCTGGATGTCGGCAGGAACGGGCTCGTCACGGTCAACCAGGGGGTCCCGGGCAGCATCCTGGGATTCTCGCTGACCTATGCCTCCGAAGAGAGTACGATCACCGTCGCAGACCTGACGGCCGCAGATCAGTCCGCGGTACGAGCGCGTCCGACCTATCCCTCTCTGGATAAAGCACGTCGTGACCTCGAGAGTATGGCGCGACGCGCCAAAAGCTTCTCTGGCCAGGATCCCGGCACTCCCGGGATGCCGGAGAGTACCCCGTGAGCATCCGTCGTAACACCGAGCTGGTGCTGCTCTTCGCCGCTGCCCTGCCGGTACTGATCCTCTTCGCCCTGTTGGGCACCCGTCAGGGCGGTGTGTTCACCTGGGACTATCTCATCGTGCCGGGGAGCTTGTTCGTCCTGTTCGCCGCAACGCATCTCGCCCTGCGCAAACTGGCGCCTGGCGCCGACCCGGTCCTGCTGCCGGCGGCCTTCCTGTTGTCCGGCGTCGGGCTCGCCTACGTCCAGCGTCTGACCAAGCCCTCCGTCGCACAAGCGCAGGTGCTCTGGCTCGTCGCTGGACTGGCCGCCCTGATCCTCGTGCTGCTGTTCGTGCGCTCGCTTGAAACGCTGGGCTCCTACAAGTACCTGCTCATGCTCGTCGGCATCATCCTGCTCGTCGCTCCGGCCATCGTCGGACGCGAGATCGGTGGCTCGAAGCTCTGGATCGTGATCGGCAACTTCTCGATCCAACCCGGAGAGCTCGCCCGGGTGCTCATCATCCTGTTCCTGGCCGCCTATCTGGCAGAGAACCGCGAGATGCTCAGTATCTCGACCCGTCGCTTCCTGGGCGTCTCGATCCCTGAGCCCCGCACGTTGGCGCCGCTGCTGCTCATGTGGGCGTTCTCGCTCGTCATTCTGGTCGCAGAGCGCGACCTGGGCTCATCGCTTCTGTTCTTCGGCATCTTCCTGATCATGATCTACGCCGCGACCGGGCGTCGCTCCTATGTCCTGATCGGGCTCATCCTCTTCAGCGCGGGCGCTGTGGCGGCCTACTACCTCTTTGGGCACGTGCAGATCCGTGTGCAGATCTGGATGCACCCCTTCAAGTACGCGCAGGACAGTGGCTACCAGCTGGTCCAGTCGCTGTATGCGCTGGCGGGAGGCGGACTTCTGGGAGCGGGTCCAGGACAGGGACTGGCGACCAACATCCCTGCCGTGAGCACGGACTTCATCTTCGCTTCGATCGGCGAGGAGCTCGGTCTTATCGGAGGCGTCGCGCTGCTCGCGACCTACCTGCTGATCATCTATCGCGGGCTTTCGACCGCAGCACGGGCGAAGTCCGACATGGCCGCCTTCACGGCAGTCGGCCTGGTCGCGAGCCTGGGTTTGCAGGTCTTCGTCATCATCGGCGGAGTGACCCGCCTGATCCCGCTCACCGGCATCACCCTGCCCTTCATCAGCCGCGGAGGCTCCTCGATGCTCTCAACCTTCATCCTGCTGGGCTTGCTCCTGCGCGCCAGCGATGAGACGACCGGCGTCGAGACCGAGATGAAATCGACCGGGGGAGCCCTGTCCGTCCTTGGACGCATCTCGCTCTCCAAACGCCTGACCGCCCTGGCCACCCTGTTCTCGCTGCTTGTGGTCGCACTCATCACCAACCTGTGTTGGGTCCAGGTCATCAACGCAAGGACCTTGAACGACCACACGGGCAACACGCGTAACCTGATCGCTGAATCCCGCAACCCGCGCGGTGAGATCCTGAGCTCAGATGACGTCGTTTTAGCCTATTCGGAGGCGGTGAAGAGCGGCGACGCGGGGCCGACCATATACTCCCGCGTCTATCCCAAGGACGCTTTCGCGGCGCACCTGCTGGGATACTACAGCACGACCTACGGGCGCACCGGGCTGGAGGCGACTCAGAACTCCACGCTGACGGGGAAACAGAACTTCACTACCTGGAAGGATGTCGTCGACAGCGCGCTGGGACGATCGGTCCCGGGCAATGACCTCGTGTTGACCCTGGACTCGAAGGTACAGGACACGGCTGAAAGCTCGCTCGGATCGGCGACGGGCGCCGTGGTCGTCTTCAACACGAAGACCGGGGCTATCCTCGCCTCGACCTCTCACCCGGACTACAACCCCAACACGGTCGACGACGACTGGAGCAAGCTGCAATCGAGTACCGACGCGCCGTTGCTCGACCGCAGCCGACAGACCCTGCTCGCGCCGGGTTCGACCTTCAAGGTCGTGACGCTGACCAGCGCCTATGCGAACGGCGCCATCAGGGACACGGATATCTTCCCCGGGCCCGGCAGCCTGACCATCGGCAACGCGCCGGTCACGAACTTCGACAAGTTCTCTTACGGCAACATCAACGCCGTGACCGCGCTGCAACAGTCGGTCAATACCGTCTTCGGCCAGATCGGGGTCAAGATCGGACCGCGTAAGCTCGTGAGAACGGCAGAGGGCTTCGGCTTCAACAAGACCATCCCCTTCGATCTTCCCATCCAGACCTCGCTCATGCCCGATCCTGCCCAGATGACCACCTGGGAGACCGCCTGGGCAGGCGTCGGACAGCCTGTTGGCGAGCACTCCTCGCCTGCTGGTCCGCAGGCCACGGTCTATCAGATGGGACTTGTCGCCTGCGCGATCGCCAACGAGGGCACCATCATGCGCCCCTATGTCGTCGATCGCATCACGGCGGCACATGACGTGACGCGCGTCCTGGGACGGACCTCGCCACAACCCTGGCTGGTCGCCTGCGACAGCGCGACGGCCAAGCGCGTGACGACCGCGATGATCGCCGTCGTCAACGGAGGGACCGGGACCGGCGCGAAGATCGGCGGGGTCCAGGTCGCCGGAAAGACCGGTACGGCAGAAGTCGGCAAGGATAAGCCCACGAACTCCTGGTTCATCGGCTTCGCCCCCGCGGACCACCCGCAGGTCGCCGTCGCCATCCTGCTGGTCGGACAAGGCAGCGACGCTCCCAGCGCGGCTCCCATGGCGGGAACCATCCTGCAAGCTGCGCTGACCGCTACTGCTTCTCAGCCATGAAACGCCTGTAAGGAACACGGACCTTGTATAATGTAACGGAACACTATGAAGGAGCGGGAGCCTGAAGTTATGCCGGAAGTATTGATAGGACAACGATACCGCCTGACCGAGAAGATCGGCGGTGGCGGTATGGCCGATGTCTACCGCGCTGTCGACGAGACCTTGGGCCGAAACGTCGCCGTCAAGGTGATGCATGAGCGCTATGCGAGCGATCCCACCTTCACGGCCCGCTTCCGCCAGGAGGCTCAGGCGGCCGCCAACCTGAGCAGCCCCTACATCGTCAACATCTATGACTGGGGCCAGGAGAACAACACCTACTACATCGTCATGGAGCTGGTCCGGGGGACCGATCTGAAGACCGTCATCCGTGAGCGTGGTCCCCTGCCCTCCAAAGAGGTCGCAGAGATCGGGGCTCAGGTCTGCAGCGCGCTGGCGACGGCCCACGGCTACGACGTGATCCATCGCGACATCAAGCCGCACAACATCATGATCACCGCAGATCACAACGTCAAGGTCATGGACTTCGGCATCGCGCGCGCGGGAAACACCACCCTGACTCAGACGGGATCCGTATTGGGGAGCGCCCACTACGTCAGCCCCGAGCAGGCGCAGGGACGTCAGCTGACGCCGGCAAGCGACCTCTACTCGCTCGGCGTCGTGCTCTACGAGGCGGCCACCGGACAGATGCCCTTCGATGGAGACACTCCCATCGCCACAGCCCTGAAACAGGTCAACGAGCAGGCGGTACGACCGTCGCGCATCAACCCGCAGATCGACCCGAACCTCGAGCTGGTCATCGGGTATGCCATGGCCAAGGATCCCCGCGCCCGCTATGCGACCGCAAGCACGATGCGCGCTGACCTGATCAGGATCGTGCGTGACGAGCCGATCCTCGGCGCTGCGGCGGTCGCGGGAGCAGCCACGGCGCCGGGAGCTGCGGGTATCGGCAACAGCGACCAGACCCAACTGCTCGATCGGGTCACCCCTGCCGCAACACCAGCAAGTACCGACACCACCGGGAACACGACGGTCATGCCGCAGGTCGGCGGAGCCGCAGCGGCAGCCGCAGCAGGCGCCGCGCAACCGGCGAAGAAGAAGCGTCGGGCCTGGATCTGGATCCTTCTCGTCGTGCTGCTGGTCGCGGGCGTCCTTGTGGGCGGCTACCTTCTGGGCTGGTTCGGCGGCGCCCGGAGCCAGGTGAGGGTCCCGAACCTGCGCGGCTCGACCGTTGCCACCGCCACTCAGCTGCTCAAAGATCAAAACCTGAAACTCGGACGACAGGACACTGCCTACTCTCCGACGATCCCCAAGGATCAGATCATAAGTCAGAATCCGCGGGCGAACGCGCGCGTCGATCGCGAGAGCGCCGTCAACGTCGTGGTCAGCCTCGGGCAAGACCTGCGCGAAGTTCCGGACGTGCGCAAGATGGATCAGGCGAGCGCGAAAAAGAAACTGGAGGACGCCGGGTTCAAAGTCGAGACCGGCGACCCCAAGAACAGCCCGGATGTCCCCTCTGGCCAGGTCATGAGCCAGGACCCCGCCCCCAAGACCAAGGCCCCCGCGGGCTCGACTGTCACCATCGTCATCTCGCTCGGTCAGGAGATGGGTACCGTGCCTGACGTGACCAACATGTCGCGGTCACAAGCGATAACGACCCTGACGAACGCGGGCTTCCCGAATCCCAAAGTCGACACAGAGGGCGGTTACAGCGATACGGTCAGCACGGTGGGAAACGTCGTCCGCCAGAGCATCCAGGGCAACACCAGGACCCCCAAGGGAACGATAGTGACCATCACGCTCAGCCAGGGACCGCTTACCCTCACGGTCCCCAATATCACCGGGCAATCGCAGGCACAGGCGCAGGCGACCTTACGCAACGCCGGGTTCAGCAACACCACGATACAACAGGAGTTCAGTAGCACGGTGCCCAGCGGCAACGCCATAGGGGCAAGCCCCGCAAGCGGCACCACAGCGAACAGGAACGCAACGATCACCATCATCATCAGCCAGGGACCCCCCAGCCCCGCCCCCACGACACCATAGGGCGAAGACCCAGCCCACCGTCTTAGCGCTAAAGCTCCGCAGTGATGCGGAGCTTTTCGTTATACTGGAGTGTGTTGGAAGTGCCTCCGTAGCTCAGGGGATAGAGCACAGCTCTCCTAAAGCTGGTGTCGCGCGTTCGAATCGCGCCGGGGGCACCACCGCAGCTGCCCTGTGCGGGACGCCTTTGATGCCCGTGTGCAGGGCGGCACCCCCCAGCATGAAGCTGCGATAGTGGACTGCACCGAGCCCCGCGCGCTCCATCAATCGCGCGAGCTCATCCTTGCTCAGGAACACCTCCGTGCTATCTGCCAGCCACTGGTATTCATCCGGCGCCGCGACGAAGGTCCGGCCGATCCAGGGCATCAGATGCGAGAAGTACAGATGGAAGAAGGGCCGGACCAGCACATTGGTCGGATACGAGCTCTCCAGGCAGATGAAAAGCCCGCCCGGGCGCAGGACCCGGACCATCTGCTCGACGCCCCGCTGGAAATCCGGCAGGTTGCGCAGGCCGAAGCTCGTGGTCACCACATCGAAACTCTCATCCGAAAATCTCATGTGCAGGGCGTCCTGGCAGCTGATCTCGATGTTGGAAGCGCTCGCCGCCTCAAAACGCCGTTGCGCGACCTCCAGCATGTTCTCGCTCAGATCGCATGCCACGATACGTGTTTCGGGCAGGGCGCGCGCAAGCGCCAGCGCGATGTCGCCCGTGCCGCTCGCCACATCGAGCACCGCCCGGGGACGCGCCTGGACGACGCGACGGACCAGCGCTCGCTTCCATGCCCTGTGCCTGCCGAAACTGATGACGTCGTTCATGTGATCGTAGTCCTCGCAGATCTTCTGGAAGACTTGCGTGACGCGCGCCTGCTTCTGTTCGGGAGTCAGGTCAGCATCATTGGCGCGAAGTTCAGGATCCCGCCCGGTGCTTTCCGCCATAGCCCTACGGGCCGGTGATCCCCGAACGCGATGGCGCCGGGATATCGACGGGAGCGTTCGTGATGCTGGACTGTGGACCGGAGCCACTTTGCCCCAAAGCCGTGTTCTCACGGTTATAGAGGGTACTCATATCGACCGAGATCGGCCCCAGCGAACTCGAGTCGGTCGTCGAGCTCTTGTCCGTCGAGCTCTTGTCCGTCGAGCTCTTGTCCGTCGAGCTCTGTGTCGTGGTCTGGCGCGAAGCGCTGTTCGGCTGGTTCTGCATAGTGGTGAACAGGAACATGACGATGAACACCAGCAGTACGACGACGCCGGCAGCTACGATGAGCGCCTTCATCAAAGGGCTCATCGTCCGGGAGTCAGCATCAGGAGAACCGGTGTTGAGAGGAGTCGGGTTCACGCTGCCTGCCTCTGCCATATCTTCCTCCCTTGATGTTTCGGACCGAACTATCGTCATTGTACTACAATCACGACAGACCAGCGCCGGGCGGGCAGGAGTCTAGCGGCGCTCCGGGTTCTTCTGGATGACGTCGTGCGCGCCGCCTTCGACGATGCTCG
>WQUG01000077.1 GCA_009785855.1 Actinomycetes bacterium | reverse complement strand
TGCTGAGCTTGTGCAGGGCGTCATAGGTCGTGGCGATAGGGTTCTTCCTGAGAGACTGGGCAATGAGGATACCCCCGACAACGAGCAACACGGCGAGCAGGAGCGCTGCTCCGCCGATGATGAACCATTTCGCTTTGCCTTTCTTCTTCGCCGGGGGCGCCGGGTACATCGTCGTATACGGTTGCTGCGCATCCTGAGGGGTGATCCCTGCAGGGGCGACAGCAGCAGGAGCGACAGCAGCAGGAGCGGCGGGCGCAGGCGCAGCGGGGGCAACGGGTGCGGGTGCAACAGGAGCCGGCGCCGGTGCTGCTACCGCCGCTGGTTCGGAAGGTTTAGCTGTCTGTTCAGCTCCGCAAGAGGGACAGAATTGGGCTCCGTCGGAAACCTCATGACCACATTTCGCACAAAACATACGACCTCCTCCTATAACGTACTTTTGGTGTTCTCAAAGTGTTGACACTATATTACTACATTTTCATTTTCAGTGATGGTTGTTGCACACAGGCGACCGTCATTGCGGTATCATCGTCCTGTGGAGATGCGCCACTTCCGCGGCGCACTTCCGGGCATCATCGTTTCTCTGAGAAAAGGAGATCATCATGTCGGATGTGAAGCGCATCTATTCCTTCGGCACCGGCCTTGACGGAGTCAACAACACCGAGGGAGACCGCAGTATGAACTACATCCTCGGCGGCAAGGGAGCCAACCTTGCCGAGATGGCACATATGGGCTTGCCGGTCCCACCCGGATTCACGATCACCTGCCAGACCTGTAACGAGTATTCCTCTGCGACTCCCATGGCCTTCCCGGCCGGACTGGCAGAAGACGTCGCAGAGCACACGGCTGAGCTTGAGCGCAAGACCGGCAAGAAGTTCGGCGACGTTAACGACCCGCTTCTGGTCTCGGTACGTAGCGGCGCGGCGTTCTCGATGCCGGGCATGATGGACACGGTGCTTAACCTGGGGCTCAACGACGAGTCGATCAAGGGTGTCATCACTCAGACAGGTAACGAGCGCTTCGCCTGGGACAGCTATCGTCGCTTCATCCAGATGTTCTCCGGCGTGGTGATGGAAGTCGACGGGGACTTGTTCGAGAACGCCATCACGATGAAGAAGCGCGACCGCGGGGTGACCGCCGATACGGATCTTTCCGCTGACGATCTGCATGAGCTGGTCGACGAGTTCAAGAAGATATTCTCTGACAATGTGAGTGCTGAGGAGAACCCTGAGCTGGTCACAGACGGTGTGGTGCAGTTCCCTCAGGACGTGCAGGAGCAGCTGCGTCTGGCCATCGAGGCGGTGTTCCGGAGCTGGAACAAGAAGCGCGCGCGCGACTATCGCCGCATGGAGAAGATCCCCGATGACCTCGGCACGGCGGTCAACGTCCAGACGATGGTCTTCGGCAACAAGGGCGACACCTCAGCGACCGGCGTCGGCTTCACGCGCAACCCCGCCGACGGCACCAACGAGTACTACGGCGACTTTCTGACCAACGCCCAGGGCGAGGACGTCGTCGCGGGCATCCGCAACACCCTGCCGATCGCCGACCTGAAGTCCATGCCCGGTCTGGAGGAGTCCGGCACCGAGCTCGACCGTATCTTCGATCTGCTTGAAGAGAGCTATCGCGACATGTGCGACGTCGAGTTCACGATCGAACAAGGTCGCCTCTACATGCTGCAGACCCGCGTCGGCAAGCGCACCGCGCGCGCCGCGCTCAAGATCGCGGTCGATCTGGTCAACGAAGGCGTCATCACGAAGGACGAAGCGCTCATGCGCATCAAGCCCGAGCAGCTCGATCAGCTCATGCATCCGCAGTTCGATCCAGATAAGCACTATGACGTTCTGGCAAGCGGCTTGAACGCAAGTCCGGGCGCAGCCGTCGGCACGGCGATATTCACGGCTGATGAGGCAGAAGAGGCGGCCGAGCAGGGAAAGAAGGTCATCTTAGTGCGCTGGGAGACCACGCCTGATGACCTCCATGGCATGATCGCCGCACAGGGGATACTCACGAGCCACGGGGGCAAGACCTCGCACGCGGCCGTGGTCGCGCGCGGTATGGGCAAGCCCTGCGTCTGCGGCGTGGAGGCGCTGCGCATCGACGCGAAGAAGAAGGAGGCTGTCGTCAGCGGGACCGATGTGGTCATCCGCGAGGGCGATCTGCTCTCGATCGACGGGACGACCGGCGTGGTGGTCCTGGGCGCAGCCGAGTTGATCGAGCCGGAGGTCTCCGGGGACTTCGGGACGGTCCTTGAGTGGTCTGACGAATACCGCACGCTTGGCGTGCACGCCAACGCGGACAACCCTGAGGACGCGAAGTTGGCGCGCGAGTTCGGGGCGACCGGCATCGGTCTGGCGCGCACCGAGCACATGTTCCTCGGCGAGCGCAAGGACATCCTGCAGAGCTACATCCTGGCAGATGAGGTCTCGGTCCGCGAGGACGCACTCGACAAGCTGCTCGAGGTGCAGGTCGCTGACTTCCTCGGGATCTTCAAAGCGATGGACGGTCTGCCCGTGACGGTGCGTCTGCTCGACCCGCCGCTGCATGAGTTCCTCGACAGCCCGCGCGAGCTTGAGGTCGAGATCACGCGCGAGGAAGCGCGCGGAGCGGACGCTTCGCAGGTCGCGGAGAAGAAGAAGCTGCTTGCGCAGATCGACTCCTTTGTAGAGATGAACCCCATGCTCGGCATGCGCGGTTGTCGCCTCGGGATCATGTTCCCCGAGCTTTATGGCATGCAGGTGCGCGCGATCACCCGCGCAGCCTGTCAGCTCAAGGCCAGCGGCCTTGATCCCCGGCCGGAGATCATGATCCCGCTTGTGTCCGTGAAAACCGAGCTGGAGACCCTGCGCGCGGAGACTGAGGCCATCCTGGCGGAGGTCTTTGCGGCCGAGGGCGTGACCGTCGACATCCCCATCGGTACGATGATCGAGCTGCCGCGTGCGGCGGTGACCTCCGATGAGGTCGGTCAGGTCGCTGACTTCTTCAGCTTCGGCACGAACGATCTGACCCAGACGACCTTCGGCTTCTCTCGTGACGACATCGAGTCCAAGTTCCTGACGACCTATCTCGAGCGCAAGATACTGACCCGCAACCCCTTCGAGACGATCGATGACGGCGTCGCGAAACTCGTGAAGATGGGCGTCGAGGGTGGCCGCGCGGCGAATCCGGAGATCCATATCGGGGTCTGCGGGGAGCACGGCGGGGACCCGGAATCCATCGTGAAGTTCTTCGACATCGGCGGTATCGACTACGTCAGCTGCTCGCCCTACCGTGTGCCGGTCGCTCGACTGGCAGCCGCGCGCGCGACCATCGCAGCGGGCGGTGCGACAGCGGCCTCAGAGAACAAGTAGCAGAAGGTCGTATGGCTGAGCAGGAGGGATTGTCCCGCGAGGATCTTGAGGCGCGCGAACATCGTGAGCTCTCCCCGTTCGCGGCGTTCTCTGATGCCAGCCGCGGCAGACAGCGACCGCGTCCCCGCGACGCGCGCCGTACCGAGTTCCAGCGCGACCGCGACCGCATCCTGCACTGCAAGGCCTTTCGCCGGCTCTCGCACAAGACCCAGGTCTTCATCGCGCCGGAGGGCGACCACTACCGCACGCGCCTGACCCATACCCTTGAGGTCAGCCAGATCGCTCGCACGGTCGCGCGCTCGCTTGCGCTCAACGAGGACCTTACGGAGGCCATCGCCTTAGGTCACGACCTTGGGCACACTCCCTTCGGGCATACCGGCGAAGAGGCGCTCTGCAACGCGCTTGCACAGGTCGCAGACCGCTACCCAGGCGCGCCGAAGAAGTTCCGTCATGTGGAGCAGTCGCTGCGGGTCGTCGAACACCTTGAGTATGACGGACGCGGCCTGAACCTCTGTTGGGAGACCCGTGACGGCATCCTCGGGCATTCCGGCGCGCACCTGCCGGCGACCCTGGAGGGCCAGATCGTGCGCACGGCGGACCGTATGGCCTACATCAACCATGATATCGACGACGCCCAGCGTGCCGGGATACTGACGGAAGCCGACCTGCCCGCGGGTCCGGCCGCCGTGCTCGGCCACAGCCTGGCGCAGCGTCTCACGACACTGATCGACGACATGGTCGCCGCCAGCGCTGGCAAGGACCACATCGCGCTTTCCGAGCCGGTCGAGACCGCTCTGCTCGAGATGCGCCGCTTCATGTTCGACGCGGTCTACTCTTCTCCTTCAGCGAAATCCGAGGGCCCGAAGGCCCAGCGCCTGGTCGAGGAGCTCTTCTCCTTCTATCTTACGCATCTTGAGGCCCTGCCCCCGGAGTATCAGGAGACGGTCGCGGCCGACCCGGTCCAGGCGGTCATCGACTACGTGAGCGGCATGACCGACCGCTTCGCTATCCGTGTCTACGAGAGCCTCTTCGTGCCTTCGCGCTGGGCGCTCTCGCAGTAGGCGGACCGTCATGCCCTACCTCTCTGACGAGGACATCACGAAGGTACGCGAATCGACCGATGCGGTCCGTCTCATCGGCGAGCGCGTCACGCTCAAGCAGCGGGGAAGGCAGTGGTGGGGCTGCTGTCCCTTCCACAGCGAGAAGACCCCCTCGTTCAAGGTCGATCCGGCGAGCGGACTCTGGCACTGCTTCGGCTGTGGCGAGGGCGGCGACGTCTTCGGCTTCGTGATGCGCACCGAGGGTCTTCCCTTCGCCGACGCCGTGCGTTTCCTTGCGGAGCGCGCCCATATCGAGCTGACGGTCGACCCCCGCAGCGCGGCGCGCAAGGCGCAGACCGAGGTTCTGCGCGCGATCTGCGCCGAGACCGCGCGCTTCTACAACGAGCAACTGCTGCGCACCGCGGGACCGGAGCAGGATGTGGCGCGCGCCTACCTGGGTAAGCGCGGTTTCGGGACCGCGGTAGCGGACCGCTGGCAGCTGGGCTATGCGCCCGGGCGTCAGCGACTCGTCGAACACCTGAAGGCGAAGGGTTTCAAACCTGGCGACCTGGTCCTTGCCAACGTGGCCGTCGAGCGTAACGGGATCTGTCGCGACCGCTTCTTCGAGCGGGTGATGTTTCCCATCACCGACCTGCAGGGGCGCGCCGTCGCCTTCGGAGGGCGGATGGTCGAGGGCCTGGGCTCCTCCAGCAGCGGACAGAAAGCGAAGTACCTCAACAGCAACGACACCCCGATCTTCCATAAGTCGGAGCACCTCTACGGGATCTTCCAGGCGCGGCGCGCCATCATCGAGCAGAGCTGCGCTGTGGTAGTCGAGGGCTACACCGACGTGATCGCCCTGCACGAAGCGGGGCTGAACTTTGCGGTCGCCACACTCGGGACGGCACTCAACGCGCGGCAGGTGAAACTCCTGTCACGCTTCGCGAAGCGCATCGTCTATGTCTTCGACGGGGACGAGGCAGGGCAGCGGGCGGCGGATCGCGCCGTCGAGTTCATCGACGCAGGCGTGACTCCCGAATTCGCGAGCGACCCCTTGCAGCTCGACGTGGTCGTCCTCCCGGATCAGCAGGATCCTGCCGAGCTGGTGGCGTCTGCAGATGGGCGCGCTCGCATGGAAGCGCTGATCAAGGAGGCGGGTTCTCTGTTCGAGTTCGCGATCAAGCGTCGTCTGTTGCGCTGGGATCTCGAGCGTCCCGAGCAGCGCCAGAGTGCGCTGCGTGACGCGGTCGGGGTCATCGCCAGCCTGCAGGGTTCGCTTCTGGGATCCGAGTACGCCCAGCTCATCGCCGACGAGCTGGCTGCCCGGGGTTCGGCCGTCGAGCTGCGCCAGGTCTTAGCTGAGCTTGAGGATGTCGCGAAGCGGTCCCGGCGCCAGACCTCGACGCCCCAGATGAGCGAAGCGCAGAACCTGCCCGAGGAACACGCGGGGGTCAGAGGAGTCGCTGCGGTCCTGGCCGAGCCGTGTGAGCCGGGGGTCTCAGGACAGCAGGATCTGCTTGCGCTCTTCCTCCTCAGCCCTGAGGTGCGCCGTGCCTGCTGGTCGGACTTCTCTCCCGAGCTCTTCTGCGAGGAGGCGTATCGTAAAGTCGCCGAAGCGCTGTATGCGATGGGCCCCGAGACAGAGCAGCAGACGATAGGGAACGAATTGTTGAAAAACTTCCCGTCACTGCCGATACTTGAAGCGAAATATGATAGTATGGTCCCTGAAGGATCTGATCTGGAACCTCGCACACGTGTCCTCATCCGACAATTGCACGAAGCCAAGCTTCAGTCTGAAATAATCAAGCTCAGGACACAGCTGCGATCCTCTCAAGATCCGAACAAGGTATTAGACGAACTGGTCAGACGAGAGAAAGAGCTTCAGGAGCTTCGTGCAAAACGATACAACTAGCTCGTGATAACGAGGATCGAAGTATGACGACAACAACAAAGAAGCCAGCTGCTCAGAAGGCAGCGCCCGCGAAGAAGAAGGCAGCTCCTGCCAGGAAGGCGGCGGCGCCGGTGAAGAAAGCTGCGGCGCCCGCCAAGAAGGCAGCAGCTCCTGCCAAGAAGGCAGCAGCGCCGGTGAAGAAAGCTGCGGCGCCGGTGAAGAAAGCTGCGGCGCCCGCGAAGAAGGCCGCAGCGCCGGTCAAGAAAGCGGTCGCGCCTGCCAAGAAGGCAGCTCCTGTCAAGAAGGCAGCTCCTGCTCCGGTCAAGAAGGCCGCGGCGCCCGCGAAGAAGGCAGCAGCTCCTGTCAAGAAGGCAGCTCCTGCTCCTGCCAAGAAGGCAGCAGCGCCGGTCAAGAAAGTCGCGCTTGCTGCTCCCAAGAAGAAGCGCCCGGCGCTGGACGTGCAGGCGATCAATGACTTCACTCAGAAGCTCAGGTTCGATGCTGATACCACTCAGCACTTCGTCGACCTCATCACCGAGGGCCAGAAGGCGGGGGTGCTGGATGATGATGTCATCCAGGATGCTTTGAACCAACTGGTCGAACAAGACTATGACGTCGATGCGATCTATACGTTCATCAAGGATGCGGGCATCACGATCCGTGACGCGCAGGCGCACGAAGCTCTTGACGCTGATGAAGCTCTGGCGCTTCTGGATACTGACGTGGCCGATGTCGTCGAGGACGAGGGCGAAGAGCTGATCGCCACGCTGCCAGCGGAAGCGGAGGATGACGAGGTCTCCGTCGACCTGAACGCACTCTCGACCGCTGCGCCCGATATGAACACCTCGATCGATATCGATATCAAAGAGCTCGAGAGCATGATCCGGGAGACCTCGAAGGCGCCGGCGAGAAGCGTCAAGCAGAGCCGCCGTCGTGACCGGACTTCCGGTGGGCTGACCGCAGATTCGGTGAGGATGTACCTCAAGGAGATCGGTAAGGTCCCGCTGCTGAACGCGGCCCAGGAGGTCGATCTTGCCAAGAAGATCGAGATCGGTCTTGAGGCGACCGAGCGCCTGGAGTCCATCAGCGATTCAGGCAAGACCCTGGCGCGTCCTGAGATGCGCAAGTTGATCCGCCAGGAGCAGATCGGGATGTCCGCCAAAGCTTCGCTCATCGAGGCGAACCTGCGTCTGGTCGTGAGCATCGCGAAGAAATACATCGGACGAGGCATGTCGTTCCTGGATCTGATCCAGGAGGGCAACCTGGGGCTCATCCGCGCGGTCGAGAAGTTCGACTATACCAAGGGCTTCAAGTTCTCGACCTACGCGACCTGGTGGATCCGCCAGGCCATCACGCGCGCGATCGCCGATCAGGCGCGCACGATCCGCATCCCCGTCCACATGGTCGAGACGATCAACAAGCTCGTCCGGGTCCAGCGTCAGCTGGTCCAGGAGCTCGGCGAGGACCCCTCGCCGGAGCAGATCGGCGAGCGTATGGGCCTTGACGGCGACCGCATCCGCGAGATCCTGAAGATCAGCCAGGAGCCGGTCAGCCTTGAGACGCCCATCGGCGAGGAAGAGGACAGCCAACTGGGCGACTTCCTTGAAGACGAGTTGATCCAGGGCCCGGCGGAGGCGGCGAACTTCACGATGCTGCAGGAGCAGCTGAACTGGGTGCTCGGCGACTTGAGCGAGCGCGAGCGCAAGGTCATCGAACTGCGATTCGGCCTGCTTGACGGGCATGCGCGTACGCTTGAGGAGGTCGGGCGCGAGTTCGGGGTCACCCGTGAACGCATCCGCCAGATCGAGAGCAAGACGCTCAACAAGTTGCGCCACCCCAGCAACTCGAAGAAGCTCCGCGACTTTTTAGAATAACCCACTAACTCGGTCTCCTTCCGCGTAAGCCATTCAGAGTGACCCTCATGGGCATAGGCCCAATGGGGGTCACTCTTCAGGTCTTATGCGAAACGATCCCTTCGTTACGGGGAGTTCTTACATGTGACAAAGGGGTCAGACTCCTATATCACATTACGTTTTATGTGATTTTACAACTCGCTAACAACGACAGGCGGGGTGTTTGCTACACTCTGACCATGGGTGAAACGTATGGCGCATATACTGGTCGTTGAGGATGAGGCGGCGATCGCCGATCTGGTGCAGCTTAACCTGAAGCTGGTCGGACACAGCTGCGCGTGGGTGGATAACGGCGATGAAGTTATGGACGCGCTCGCCTGTGAGAAGCCTGACCTGATCGTGCTTGACGTGATGTTGCCGGGAAAAAGTGGCTTCGACCTGATGAAGGAGATCGAGCCGCAGGCGATACCGGTGATAATGCTCACGGCGAAAGACGGGATCGATGATAAGATCACCGGTCTGAAGCTGGGCGCTGACGACTATATGGTGAAGCCCTTTGCTGCGATCGAGCTGATCGCGCGTGTCGACGCCGTGCTGAAGCGCTGCAAAGCGCACGAGACGGTCTTCAGGGTCGATGATGTTGAGGTGCGCATGGATGAGCATCTCGTCCTGCTCAGCGGAGAGCCAGTCGATCTGACCAGCAAGGAGTTCGAGCTGCTCACGGTTCTGATACAGCACAAGAACATCGCGCTTCACCGGCAGCGCCTGTTGAAGTTGGTGTGGGGTTATGACTATATGGGAGAGACCCGTACCGTGGACGTGCATGTCCAGAAGCTCAGGAAGAAGCTTCGACTGGAGGACCGGATCACGACGGTATACAAGTACGGCTATCGTCTGGACGCGCCGCGATGAAACTCTGGCAGAAGATCTGCATCTGCGTAGTCGTACTGTTCATCATCGGCTTCGATGTCTCGGCCTGGCTGATCATCGAGAAGAGTACTGCGGTACTGATCGAACAGGAAACGGAGATCGCCTTGACCGACCAGCGCCTGATGGAGAGCTCGCTTGCGGAGCGTCTCACCGCGGCGCAGAAAGATTACGAGACGCTGAACGCGGACAACCTCGCGTTTCTTATCCAACCCTACGCACAGTACTACGCCGATCAGCGCACCTACTTCAAGGTCTACCTCGATGACAAGCTGGTGTACGGCAGCTTCAAGGCGGGCTCTGACTTCGACACGCAGGTCAGCGCGGGACAGACTCAGTATGCGCTTGTTGAGATCACGGGTACGCCTTATCTGCGCATCGCAAGCAGGATGGACGAGCCCTTTTCGAACATCCGGATCGTCTACCTGAAAAACGAGCAACAGATCCAGGACTACCGCTCTCAGATAAGCCGCTACTGTGTGACGGTTTCGGTGATCGTTTCTGTGGCGCTGGCAGCGGTCGTGGTCGCTCTGCTGCTCAGACTTACCTCTCCGCTCAGAAAACTGAACGAGGCCGCCCGTGAGATAAGCGCGGGCGACTATCACCGGGAAGTCAAGGTCGATAGTCGTGACGAGGTCGGAGAGCTGGCTGAAAGCTTCAATGTGATGTCTGAGCATGTGCGCGCGCACATAGAAGAGCTCTCGAAGCTGACGGAGGCGAAACAGCGCTTCATCGACGATCTTGCGCATGAGCTGCGGACTCCGCTGACCGCGATCGTCGGCTATGGCGAAGCGCTGAGAAGCGCGCAGCTCGACGACGAAGAAAGAGATATGGCGCTGAACTACATCGTTTCTCAGGGCGAGCGGATCCAGAACCTGTCCACCAAGCTCATCGATCTGGCTTGGTTGGGTTCCAGCCAGATCGATCCGGAGGAAGTCGACCTGGCGGAGGTCTTCAGGTCGGTCGCGGCTTCGGTCAGGGGGCGGTGCGAAGA
>WQUG01000076.1 GCA_009785855.1 Actinomycetes bacterium | reverse complement strand
GTTCCCGCCTTACGCGGACAACCCGCTGCGCGTCGAGTTCTTCGGCGACGAGATCGAGCGCATCACCGAGATCGACACCGTCACGGGCGAGGCCCTCCGCGAGCTGCACGAGGTACCGATCTGGCCGGCCTCGCACTATGTGACGGAGCGCGCTAAGATGCGAAACGCGCTGATCACGATCCAGGATGAACTGCGGGGGCGGCTTCAGGAGTTCCACCACGCGGGCAAGATCCTCGAGGAGCAGCGCCTCAAGATGCGTACGAGCTACGACCTCGAGATGCTCGAGACGATGGGTTTCTGCTCCGGCATCGAGAACTACTCGCGCCACCTCGACGGGCGCGAGCCCGGCCAGCCCGCCAACACGCTCGTCGATTACTTCCCGGAGGACTTCTTGTGCATCATCGACGAGAGCCACGTGACCGTGCCGCAGATCCGCGGCATGTACGAGGGCGACCGCTCGCGCAAGATCACGCTCGTCGAGCACGGCTTCCGCCTGCCTTCGGCGCTCGATAACCGTCCGCTGCGCTTCGATGAGTTCGAGCGTAAGGTGCCGCAGTTCGTCTTCGTGAGCGCCACGCCCGGCGACTACGAGCTCAAGGTCGCCCAGCAGGTGGTCGAGCAGATCATACGGCCCACCGGCCTCGTGGACCCCGCCATCGAGGTGCGTCCGAGTCGCGGTCAGATCGACGATCTGCTGGCAGAGATCGAGGCCGAGACAAGCTTAAGCAACCGCGTGCTCGTGACCACCCTCACGAAGAAGATGGCCGAGGATCTGACCGACTATCTCTTCGATCACGGCGTCAAGGTGCGCTATCTGCACAGCGACATCGGCACCTTCGAGCGCATCGAGATCCTGCGCGAGCTGCGTCAGGGCACGATCGACGTGGTGGTCGGCATCAACCTGCTGCGCGAGGGCCTCGACCTGCCGGAGGTCTCGCTCGTGGCGATACTGGACGCCGACAAGGAGGGCTTCCTGCGCAACTTCCGCTCGCTGATCCAGACGATCGGGCGCGCTGCGCGCAACGTGAGCGGGCGCGTGCTCATGTATGCCGACAACGTGACGGACTCGATGGCGCTGGCCATCGAGGAGACGCGCCGGCGCCGTGAGCTGCAGATCGCCTACAACACCGAGCATGGCATCGAACCCCAGACGATCCGCAAGGCGATCAACGACATCATCAGCTTCGTGCGCGACGAGGACGCGGCCCATGAGAGCAGCGCGCAGGAAGCCGCCCGCGAACTCTCCAAGCTCGGGAGGGAAGAGTCGCTGCGCATCATCAGCGCGATGGAAGAGGAGATGGCCGCCGCCTCAGAGACGCTCGACTTCGAGACCGCGGCCACGCTGCGCGACCAGATCGTGAAGCTGCGCGCCGAGGTCGAAGGGACGGGAAAGGGAGAGGTGCTCGCCTCGCTCAAGAAGAGCGCGCGCAAGGGCTCGAGTCACGGCGCCTCAGCCGTGGGCCGCCAGCGTCAGCGCCGCCGCAAGTATTAAGTATCAGTAAGGAGGGGAGTAGGGGGAGGCTCGCTACTGCGAACCTCCCCCTACTCCCCTCATGGAGAGACTACGAAATGAACACCGGCTGACAAGGCACTGAAAACACAAGTGGGAGGCGAGGGGGGTTGCTCGCGTACGCGAACGACCCCCCTCGCCGACTAACCTGCCAGTGCAAGGTGCGACAAAGGGGTCTGACCCCTTTGTCGCACTAATGGTCGATCTCGCCGAAGTCGACAGGCTTGGTGCGCTGCTTGATCTTCTGTGCGCGCCGACGCTTCTCTTCGAGTCGGCGCTCTTCGGCGTTGGCGGGCGGCTTGGGAGTGCGGCGGGGCCGCGCCTCGTAGTTGGCCTCCATCAGGCGCAGGCGCAGGCGCGCCAGGGCCGCTTTCTTGTTGAGCAGCTGGCTTCTCTCGCGGCGCGACAGCGTCGTGATCCCGCTTTCCTTATGGGTGATACGCACCGCAGAGTCGGTCGTGTTCACACTTTGTCCGCCCGGTCCGGTCGCTTTCATCACGTCGACGCGGCAGGCTTTGAGCAGCTCCGCGTCGTTTTCGGGGATATGGTATTTCATATGGCTCACCTTTCGAGTCAGTCGATATCTTCTGCCCTCATGATAGCAGGAGATGAGCGTCTGCACGGTATCGACATTTTCATAGGAAAACTTTCGGCACGTCGCGATTACTGTGCTATCATGGAGCAGACCTTTAATCTGGTCCCGTGAGGCCGGTAAGGAACCACAACATGAAGCGCGCAGTCTTGCACGCCCTCCCATGCAGATGCCCTTGCCGCACGGTGAGGGTTTTTTCGTGTTCGAAGGGAGCGCGCCCATGACCGAAACAGTGAAAGCGACGATCCTCGATGCGGCCGATGTGCAACGCACGCTGGTGCGCATCGCCCATGAGATCCTCGAGGCGGCCGGCGGCGCGAAGGACCTGGCGCTCGTGGGCATCGTGACCCGCGGCGACGTGCTCGCCCACAAGCTCGCCGACATCATCGCGTCGATCGAAGGCGCCGAGGTCCCGGTCGGGACGCTTGATATCTCGCTCTATCGCGACGACATCGGCACGAAACTCTCGCCGGTGCTCATGCGTACCGAAGTGGACTTTCCCCTTGAAGAGAAGACCGTCGTGCTGGTCGACGACGTGCTCTACACGGGGCGCACGATCCGGGCGGCGCTGGACGCGCTCATGGATCTGGGAAGGCCCCGCTGCATCAGGCTGGCGGTTCTCGTGGACCGGGGACATCGCGAGCTGCCGATCCGGGCGGACTTCGTCGGCAAGAACGTGCCCTCGGCGTATCAGGAGAAGGTACGGGTCAGTATCCGGCCCTTCGACGAGGTCGACTCGGTCGAGATCCTTGAGGCGGGTGAGGGGGCATGATCAAGAGCAAACATCTCATCGAGATCGACGATGTGACCAACGATGAGATCTACGAGGTCCTGGAGAACGCGCGGACCTTCAAGGAGATCAACGACCGGCCGCTCAAGAAGCTGCCGACCCTGCGCGGTAAGACCATCGTCAACCTGTTCCTGGAGCCCTCGACACGCACGCGCAGCTCGTTCGAGCTTGCGGAGAAGCGTCTGTCCGCTGACAGCCTGAACTTCTCTGCGTCGTCGTCGGCGACCGTCAAGGGCGAGAGCCTGCTCGACACGGCCGAGACCTTCGACGCGATGAAGGTCGACATGGTCGTGGCGCGTCACAAGTACGGCGGTTACTGTCGCATCCTGGCCGACCATATGGAGGCTAAGATCGTCAACGGCGGCGACGGTATCCATCAGCACCCCACGCAGACCCTGCTTGACCTGTTCACGATGGTCGAGCGGATGGGGACGGTCGAAGGCAAGACGATCGGCATCATCGGCGACATCGTGCACTCGCGCGTGGCCGGCTCGCTGGCGCCGGCGCTTGCGCGTCTGGGCGCCCACCCGATATTCATCGCCCCGCCGAGCTATCTGCCAGCCGTGCCTGATGCCTTGGGGGCCGAGGTCTCGTACTCGCTTGACGCGGTCCTGCCGGAACTCGACGTCGTCTATCTGCTGCGCATCCAGGGCGAGCGCGCAAGCGGACTTTCGGTGCCAAGCCTGCGGGAGTATACGATGCTCTATGGCATGGATCTGCGGAGGCTGGCGAGCGTGCGCGAAGATGCGCTCATCATGCATCCCGGGCCGATGAACCGCGGTGTCGAGATCTCGCCCGAGGTCATCGCCGATCCGCGCGCGGTCGTGCTCGATCAGGTCAACGCGGGGGTGGCGGTACGGATGGCGGTCATGTACATGATGCTGGGAGGCGAAGATGAAGCTGCTGCTTAAGGGAGGTCGGGTGGTCGACCCGGCTATCGAGATGGACGACGTGCTCGATGTGCTCATCGAGGACGGGGTCTTTCTGGAAGTCGCGAAGAGTGTGGAGGCGCCGAAGGGCGCGAAGGTCATCGACTGCGAAGGGATGATCGTCACCCCGGGGCTCTTGGACCTGCACACGCATCTGCGTGAGCCGGGCTCTGAGTACAAGGAGACGATCGCGACGGGGACTGCGGCGGCGGCTCACGGCGGATTTTCCGCGGTGGCGGCCATGCCCAATACCAAGCCGGTCATCGATGACGGCGCGGCAGTGCGCGCTCTGCTCGAGCGCGCCGCTGATACCGCGGCGGTCCAGGTCTACGCGATCGGCGCGATCACGAAGGGTCAGCAGGGGACCAGCCTCGCGGAGATGGCCGACATGGCGAAGATGGGCGCGCTCGCCTTCTCTGACGACGGGAGGGGGATCCAGGACCCGCTCATGATGCGACGGGCGCTGGAGTATGCCAAGGTGCTGGGCAAGCCGCTCTTCCTGCACGAGGAGGAGGAGGCCCTGCTCGACGGCGGCTGCATCAACGAGGGCCTGGCCTCGACGCGTCTGGGGATCGCGGGGGCGCCCGCGCTCTGTGAATATCTGCCGATCCAGCGCGATATCGAGATCGCGCGCTTCGTGGGAGACGCGCCGATCCACTTCTGCCACATCTCTACCAAAGAAGCAGTCGAGGCGATCCGGGCCGCCAAGGCTGCGGGCCTGCCGGTGACCGCCGAGGTCACGCCGCACCATCTCTTCCTGACCGAAGACGATCTGGGTCCGGACTATAATACGAACCTGAAGATGAACCCGCCGCTGCGTACCGAGGCCGACCGCCAGGCGCTGATCGAGGGGCTGCTCGACGGCACGATCGACGCCATCGCGACCGACCACGCTCCGCACGCCCCACAGGAGAAGCAGCTCGAGTTCGAGCTCGCCGCCAACGGGACGGTGGGACTTGAGACCGCCTTGCCCCTGGTCCTGACCCATCTGGTCGCCCCCGGTATCATGAGTTGGGCCCAGCTGGTGCGCGCCTTCGCGCGGCGCACCCGCGAGATCCTGGGACTTCCGATCATCATCTTCGAGGCCGGCGAGCCGGCAGAGGTCACGGTCATCGACCCCGGGGCCGAGGTCACGGTCAGCCCTGAATGGCTGGTCGGCAAGTCGAAGAACTCGGCCTTCCTCGGCCAGACGCTCACGGGCGCGGCCCGCGAGGTCTACGCCCGCGGTGAGCTGGTGCTCGAAGGCGGCAAGCTCGTCGGACGCGGCGCCGAGGCGGCTTTGCGACGATGAAGAGACAGCGACAGATCGACGGACGCCAGATACCGGAAGAAAGGAACGTACCCTATGCCCAAACGTGAAGACATCCACAAGATCCTGGTGATAGGCTCGGGCCCCATCGTCATCGGCCAGGCCTGCGAGTTCGATTATTCGGGTTGCCAGGCGGTCAAATCCCTGCGAGAGGACGGCTATGAGGTCGTGCTCATCAACTCTAACCCGGCGACGATCATGACGGATCCGGAGTTAGCGAACCGTACCTATATCGAGCCGATCACCGTCGAGTTCCTTGAGAAGATCATCGCGGCCGAGCGCCCCGACGCGCTGCTGGCGACTCTGGGCGGGCAGACCGGCCTGAACTGCGCGGTGGAATGCGCGAAGTCCGGCATCCTTGACAAGTACGGCGTCGAGCTCATCGGCGCCGACCTGAACGCCATCGAGAAGGGGGAGAACCGCAAGCTCTTCAACGAGGCGATGGAGCGCATCGGGCTTAAGCTGGCGCGACACGGTTACGCCTACAGTCTGGCCGACGCCCAGAAGCTCGTCGAAGACCTGGGCTATCCGGTCGTCATCCGCCCGAGCTTCACGATGGGCGGCGCCGGTGGCGGGATCGCCTATAACGCCGACGAGCTGAAGAACATCGTCACGGGCGGCATCGACCTTTCCCCGATCGGCGAGGTGCTCATAGAGGAATCGGTCATCGGCTGGAAAGAGATCGAGGCCGAGGTCATGCGCGACAGCGCGGATAACACGATCATGGTCTGCGGCATCGAGAACTTCGACGCGATGGGGGTGCACACCGGCGACAGCATCACGGTCGCGCCGATCATCACGCTGAGCGACGAAGAGGTCCAGCGGGTCCGTGAGGCATCCTTCGCCATCATGCGTGAGATCGGCATCTCTGCCGGTGGCAGCAACATGCAGTTCGCGCTGAACCCCGATGACGGGCGCATGATCGTCATCGAGATGAACCCACGCGTCAGTCGCTCCTCGGCGCTGGCCAGCAAGGCGACGGGCTTTCCCATCGCCAAGATCGCGGCCAAGCTCGCGGTGGGCTACACGCTCGACGAGATACCTTACGATGCGGCCGGGACGCGGACCGCGAACTTCGATCCCCAGGTCGACTACGTGGTCGTCAAGGTCCCGCGCTGGGCCTTCGAGAAGTTCAAGGGCACCGATGAGACCCTGACGACCAGCATGAAGAGCGTCGGCGAGGTCATGGCCCTGGGACGCAACTTCAACGAAGCCTTGGGCAAGGCGCTGCGCTCGCTCGAGGACGGACGCGCAGGCCTCGGCGCTGATGGCAAGGACAGCTTCGTCGACGAGAGCAACTTCAACGAGAAGCTCACCATCCCGAACCAGGAGCGCCCCTACTATATCGCCGAAGCCCTGCGCCGGGGCATGTCGGTCGAGCGCGTCTGTGAGTTGACCCGCATCACTCCCTGGTTCATCGAGCAGCTGGCACAAGTCGTCGCGCTGCAGGAAAGCCTGCGGGGGCGGGCATTGGACGCGCTCACCGAGCGTGAACTCCTCACAGCAAAGCAGCAGGGGCTTTCCGACATCCAGATCGCGACGCTTTCTGGCACGACCGAGCGCCAGGTGCGCGCTCGTCGCCATGAGCTGGGCGTGACCCCAGGATTCAGGCTGGTCGATACCTATGCCGGAGACAGAGAGACCGACGCTTCCTACTACTACAAGACCTATGACGCAGGCGCCGCTCCGCGACCAGCGACCAAGCCGCGCGCGGTCATCCTCGGCGCCGGGCCCAACCGCATCGGCCAGGGCATCGAGTTCGACTACTGCTGCGTGCACGCCGCCTACGCCCTGCACGACGCGGGCTATGAGACGGTCATGGTCAACTGCAACCCGGAGACCGTGAGTACCGACTACGACACCTCGGACCGGCTCTATTTCGAGCCGCTGTCCTACGAGGATGTGAGCGACATCCTGGAGGCTGAGGATCCGGCAGGCGTGCTGGTGACCTTCGGGGGGCAGACGCCGCTGAAGCTCGCGCGCCCGCTGGAAGATGACGGCTGGCCGATGCTCGGCACGCGTCCGGAGGCGATCGACCTGGCCGAGGACCGCCAGCGCTTCTCGGCGGTGCTCGACGAGCTCGAGATCGCCTATCCGCCAGCGGGATCTGCGACCAGCACAGAAGAGGCGCGCGAGATCGCCCGCAGGCTGGGGTTCCCGCTCATGGTGCGCCCGAGCTATGTGCTGGGAGGACGCGGCATGGTCATCGCCTACGACGAGGACTACCTGGAAAAGCACCTCGAGGAGGCTGCGCTGATCTCGCCGGATCACCCCGTGCTGCTCGACCACTTCCTCGAGTCGGCCATCGAGGTCGACTGTGACGTGGTCTGCGACGGCGCCGACACCTACATCGGCGGCCTCATGGAACACATCGAGGAGGCCGGCATCCATAGCGGCGACTCAGCCTGCTGCATCCCGCAGTTCACGCTCTCTGAGCAGCACCTGGAAGAGATGCGCGCCATCGCGCGCCGCCTGGCCCTGCGCCTGGGGGTGGTGGGCCTGATGAACATCCAGTTCGCCGTCAAGGAGTCAGCGATCTACGTGCTCGAGGTCAACCCGCGCGCGAGTCGTACGATCCCCTTCGTGAGCAAGGCCACCGGGGTGCAACTGGCCAAGACCGCCGCCCGGGTCATGGCCGGCGAGAAGCTCGGTAGTCTCGATCTGCCGTCCGACGACCGTCGACCGGCGCGCTACTGCGTCAAGGAGGCCGTCATGCCCTTCAACCGCTTCCCGGGCGCCGACTCGGTCCTGGGGCCAGAGATGAAGTCGACCGGCGAGGTCATGGGCGCCGCCGAGGACTTCCCCCGGGCCTTTGCCAAGTGCCAGCTGGCGATCGGCTATGAACTACCGACGAGCGGTGCGGCCTTCATCTCGGTCTGCGATCGCGACAAGCGAGCGATAGTGGGGCTCGCCCTTGCCCTGCGCAACCTCGGCTTCAACATCCTCGCGACCAAGGGCACCGCCCAGGTGCTGGAGGCTGCGGGTATCCCGACCGAGGTCGTCAAGAAGAAGTACGAGGGGCGCCCCAACATCATCGACCGCATCACGAACGGCGAGGTCGACCTCATCATCAACACGCCCTTTGGGCAGGAGACGCGCAGCGACGGATACCACATCCGCGCCGCCGCCATCCGCCACAAGATCATCAACGTGACCGCGCTGTCTTCGGCGCTGCCGACGGTGCAGGCCATCGCTGCGCGCAAGGAAGGCGAGTTCGACATCTGCGCTCTGCAGGACTTCGAGCGTGAGGGGCATTCAGATGACGTCTGACATCGTTCTCGCGAGACTCGCGGCGCAAAGGCCGCCACGTATCGCGACGCCTCGTCAGGCGCCATCTGCTCTGCCCCTCAACAGAAATGGAGGGCTGGATGCCCAGTAAGTTTTTGGAGGACGCCCAGGTGTTGGGCAACGAGCGCTTCGCGCCGGACCTGTGGTCCCTGACGCTGTATGCGCCGCGCATCGCAGAAGCGATAGCGCCCGGGCAGTTCGTCAGTCTGGCGCTCGGCGACAGCGCCCGGCTCCTGCGCCGTCCGCTCTCGGTCTTCCAGAGCGATGCAGCAGAAGGGACCATCGAGCTGCTCTATCAGGTGGTCGGAGAGGGGACCGGGCTCATGGCGAGCTGGCAGGAAGACGAGATCCGCTCGCTGCTGGGGCCGCTCGGCAACACCTGGCCTATAGCGGAGGGCGTCCAGACGGCCCTGCTCGTCGGCGGCGGCATCGGGACCGCGCCGCTGGCCCTGCTGGCACTTGAGCTCAGGAAGCGCGGCGTCGTGGTCACGATGCTCCAGGCTGCCCAGACGGCAGAGCGCCTTGTCGCGCGCGGCTTCTTCGAGGACACAGTTGCTGCCTGGATCTGCGCGACCGATGACGGGAGCGCGGGCACGCAGGGGCTCATCACCACACCACTCGCTGAGCTGCTCGACCGCGAAGACTTCGATGTCGCCTACATCTGTGGCCCCGAGGTCATGCAGACAGCGGTCGCCGCGCTCTGCGCGCAGCACGCGCTGCGCTGCTACGTGTCGCTGGAGCGGCGCATGGCCTGCGGCATCGGCGCCTGCGCGGGCTGCGTGGTCACGACGACGCAGGGCCTGAAGGGCGTCTGCGCCGCCGGGCCGATCTTTGACGCGAAGGAGGTGTGCTGGGATGACAACATCGCCTCACGGGTCCACTGATCTGCGGGTGCGCATCGGCGCACTAGAGCTCGCCAACCCGCTCATGAACGCCTCGGGCACCTTCGCCACGGGCTTCGAGTACGCAGACTTCATCGAGCTGGCGCAGATGGGCGCGCTCGTCACGAAGGGCGTCTCGCCGGTCAGCTGGCCGGGTAATGCCGGGAGGCGCCTGCACGAGACCGCCTCGGGCATGCTGAACTCGATCGGCCTGCAGAACCCCGGCGTCGAGAGCTTCAAGGAGAACGAACTCAAGGTGATCGCGCACACCGCTCCCGGCGTGCCGGTCATCGTCAACGTCTGCGGACATCGCGCCTCTGAGTATGCCGAGGTCATCGACATGCTGGAAGACGAAGCGGCTGTCAGCGCCTACGAGCTCAACATCAGCTGCCCCAACGTCGACTGCGGCGGGATGGCCGTCGGCGTCGATGCGCAAGCAGCCGCTGAGGTCACGAGTCTCTGCCGCGCGAAAACGACGCGCCCGCTCATCGTGAAGCTGACCCCCAACGTCACCGACATCACGCTCATCGCGCGCGCCGTCGAGGCGGCCGGGGCTGACGCCGTCAGCCTGATCAACACCGTCCTCGGTCTTGCGATCGACGCGCAGCGGCGCAAGCTCATCTTCGAGCGCGGCGTGGCGGGTCTGTCCGGACCGGCCATCAAGCCCGTCGCCCTGCGCGCGGTCTGGGAGTGCGCCCAAGCTGTCGACATCCCGCTCATCGGCATGGGGGGCGCGGTCACGGGGACCGACGTGGCCGAGTTCCTGCTTGCCGGCGCGACCGCGGTGGCGCTCGGGACGGCGAACTTCATCG
>WQUG01000075.1 GCA_009785855.1 Actinomycetes bacterium | reverse complement strand
CGCCCTCGATGTCGTGGTACTTGATGATGGGGCCGGCGAGCAGCTGCGGGAACAGGGATATGTACAGCAGCAGCTTGAGGAAGTTGCGTTGTGGCGGCGCCGTGCGCCGATAGACATCGATCACATAGGTCAGCGCCTGGAACGTGTAGAACGAGATGCCGATCGGGAGCGCGAGGTGCAGAGTCGCACCATGCGTGCCGAGCAGGCCGTTGAGGAGTGAAACGAGCCAGCCTGCGTACTTGAACACCACGAGGAAGCCCAGGTTGACCGCGACGCTTACTGCCAGCATCAGCTTCCGACTCCGTGGGTCTGGACGCGCTCCGATCAGCTGCCCGAAGATCCAGTTCAGTACCGCAGAGGCGAGGAGCAGGAGGATGTAGACCGGCTCGCCATACGCATAGAACACGAGGCTTGCCGCGATGAGCAGGACGTTCTTCGCCCGGGTTCCTGGCGCCAGCAGGTACAGCAGGAAGACCACGGGCAGGAACACACAGAGGAACGCCAGCGACGAGAAAACCATTGAGTGGCGCCCCTCCTTCTCCCGGACCGGTCATGCGTAAGCTATTGTATCGCAGTCCGCGAAGAGAGAGGGAGGGACCGGAGCCGTACCGAAGCCCGGAGTCTGTGGGGAGGGGGAGCCTCGACAGGTCGAAACTCCCCCTGCCTTATCTACCTGGAATACACAGCGCTACTTGCTCAGGGCTGCGAGGGCGGCTTCGCCGGCCGCGGTCACGCTCGCACAGCGCTCCAGACACTGCTGCGCCTGGCGCGGATTGTGCAGGCCCTTGCTGTTCTCGTTCATCACCCAGTCCAGGAACCACTGCGCCTCGCGCTCTTGGGCGCGGATCGGATCGAGCTGCGCGGCGCTGTACCTGCCGCTCTTGTTAGCCGCGGCCAGGTCGTCGGTGAACTTCGCGAGCGCGTTGCCCTTGGTGGTGATCTCAGCCATCATGGCCGCGTTGATCTTCGTGATCGTGCTGACCAGCGCAGCGTCGCCCTCGGTGTGGCAGCTCAGGCAGACTCGCTTGCGGATCTCCGCCGAATAGAGCGGGCCCGTGAGCTTATGGCTCGTCGCCCCTGAGGCGGTCTTCTCCATGTGGCAGTCGGCGCAGGTCATCCCGTTGCGGGCGTGCATGCTGCTCGTGTCACTGGAGACCATGTCGTATTCCGGATGCTGAGCCTTGAGCATCCTGGCGCCCGTGTTGGGGTTGACGTGGTCAAAGAAACCCATCTTCTCATAGAAGTCGAAGATCTTCGCGGGATCGTTGAGCTCCTTGGGCATCGAGACCTCGCCGGTCTTCGGGTCGAAGTAGTACTCGTTGTGGCACTGCCCGCAGGCGGCGTCAGCCGGAGCCATCCGGCCGCCCTTGATCTCGGTGGCGAAAGCCGTCGTGAAAGCTGTACGGATCGCGCCCAGATAGGTCCCGTTGGCCGTCTGCCTGGTCCGTGAGCCCGATCCCGGATAGTTCTTGTGGCAGTCGTAACAGGTGATCGTCTGGGTCATCGTTGACTTCTGATCAGCGAAGGACGTCTTGGCCAGGTTCTGCCCGCTGTTCTGCGCGATCGTATACTGCGAGGACTTGCAGGCGTAGCAGACGGAGTTCGACTTGGCGGAGATGCGCGCGCTCCCCTTGGCGTCGGAGAGTGCGTCCAGATGCGGACGCGGCGTATCGTAGGACTTCGCGAAGGCGCTGCCGGCATAGATCGTATTCAGGAAGGGGAATATCTTGAGGTAGCTTTCGACGGGTCTCAGCGGCGTCGTGTCCGCCTCGAAAGTCGCGACTTCCTCAGGGAACTGCGCCTTGTACTGATCGGGCATCTTGACCTCGGCGATCGACTTGACGTCGGCGAAAGTCTCCGGCGAGGTTGCGGCGGCAGTGTCTGCCGCAGACTTCGGCTTGTTCGCTTTCCCGCAGGCGGCAAGCGCAAAGAGCCCGGTCGCCAGGGCGACAGCGACCCCCCAGATCACGAAAGCATTAGTATGTTTCTTCATATCAGGTCCCTTACCCTTCTTCCTGTCTCCATCATACTCTAACGCTGCATTCGCAGCTTGGTCTTACCCTCCCATCATAGGAGAGTGCGCCCACAATGTCCGTTGTTTTTCCAACCGAACAGGGTGATAATGGTTGCATGCCGACGACCGAAGACTATAACCTGCTGATCCACCTGTCTCCCCTCTTCCAGGGGATCAGCGCAGACGAGCTTGCGGCGCTGCTGGACTGCCTGGGGGTGCGGCGGCGCAGCTACCGCAAGGGAAGCTACATCTTTACGGCCGGGCAGCACATCACCGACATGGGGCTGCTGCTTTCCGGGCAGCTCGACATCCTGCAGGACGACGTCTGGGGCAACCGCCGCATCCTGGAGCGCGTCACGGCGGGCGAGATGTTCGGCACGGCGTTTACCTGCGCCGACATCGCGCGGATCCCGATCAGCGTCCAGGCGATCCAGCCCAGCGAGGTGATGCTTTTCGACTACCGCAAGGTGATCACCACCTGCAACTCCGCCTGCGGATTCCACACCCAGCTGATCTCGAACATGCTCCGTCTGCTCGCGAGCAAAAGCGTCTCCATGATGGACAAGATCGAGAACGTCACGCGTCGCAGCACCCGCGAGAAGCTGCTGTCATTCCTGTCGCAGCAGGCGCACCGCCGTCAGACCCGCAGCTTCGACATCCCCTTCAACCGCCAGGAGCTCGCCGAGTACCTGGCCGTCGACCGCAGCGCCCTGTCAACGGAGTTGGGCCGCCTGCGCGACGAGGGCGTCCTGCGCTTCCACAAGAACCACTTCGAACTGAGGAGCTGAGTTCAGACGCGCTGGAAGTCGTCGTCGTAGCGGGTGATGTCGTCCTCGCCCAGATAGGGGCCCACCTGGATCTCGATGATGTGCGCGTCGCTTGCGCCGCGGTTCTCAAGGCGATGTTGCGTGCGCGCGGGGATGTAGGCCGACTGCCCCGCCTCAAGGACGATCTCTTCGCCATCGCGGGTCACCACCGCCGAGCCCTCGACGACCACCCAGTGCTCGCTGCGCTGCTCGTGGCTCTGCAGCGACAGGCGCGAGCCGGGCGTGACGACGATCTCCTTGACCTTGAAGCCGGCGCCCTCCTGGGCGATCGTCCAGGTCCCCCAGGGACGCGCGCTGACCTTCGGTTCGCGCAGCTCCGGCGCGCCCTGTTTCGCGAGCGCGTCCACCACTTTGCGCACATCCTGCGCACGGTCGCGCGCCGCGATGAGCGTCGCGTCGCTCGTGTCGACCACGAGCAGATCGTGGACGCCGAGTGTGGCCACCAGGCGCTCGGGGCTGTAGATGAGCGTGCCTGAACTGTCGACCGCGACTCCCGTGCCGATGACGCGGTTGCCCGCGCTGTCGGGTCCGACCAGGTCTTCCAGGGACAGCAGCGAGCCCACATCGGACCAGGTCATCGTCGTCGGCACGACTTCGACGTGCTTGCTCAGTTCGAGCACTGCGTTGTCGAAGCTGACCTTCGCCAGGGTCTCGAAACGCTGATAGCTTGCCGGGCTGAGACGACGGTCCGCTGGCAGCGCCGCGATCTGGCGCGCGACCTCAACGATGTGGACGTTGTCCGCAGCAGCGGGCGCACCACTTGCACGGGCGGCCTCGATCTCGGAGAGTATCACACGCGCTTTCGCCACCAGCATGCCGGAGTTCCAATAGTAGTTGCCCGCCTCCAGATAGCGCTGCGCCGTCTCTGTGTCAGGCTTCTCAACAAAGCGCTCCACCGGAACAGGTGAGCTGCGACAGGGGGCCGGGGGTGCTGTCTCCTGGTCTGAAGGCAAGTGCGACAGGGGGCCGGGGGTGCTGTCGCATCCTCCCCCTTGCGCCTGGATATACCCATAGCCGGTCC
>WQUG01000074.1 GCA_009785855.1 Actinomycetes bacterium | reverse complement strand
TGCACAAAGCATGATCAGCAAGCAGAAACGGGAGGCATCTTCCCCACTTGGTATAATCGGTTACAGTAAACTGTCCCCCAGAACTGAGGAGTATGACATGGCTGAGAGTGATACAAAGCGGAAAGGCTGCGGCTGCGGCATCGGGACTTTCGGTATCGGCAGCGTCGTGGCGATGATCATCTCCTATACCGCGAACCACTCCATCCTGTGGATGCTCATCCACGGTTTCTTCGGCTGGTTCTACGTGATCCTCTACGTGATCCGCCGCGGCTTCAGATTTTGATGTGACAAAGGGGCCTGACCCCTTTGTCACAGGCCCGTTTCTTACGAGGTGCAGATCGTTTCGGCTAAGACATGAAGAGCGACCCGTGTCGGGCTTTAGCCCTTAAGGGTCGCTCTGAGCGGCTTAGCTGGAAGGAGATGCTCCTCGTTAATCTAAAAGCGACATGACCACCATAGGCGCCGCGTCGCCCTTGCGGGGGCCCAGCTTGCTGATGCGGGTGTAGCCGCCGGGGCGACCCTCGAAGCGCTCTTTCTCCTCGAAGATCTTCGCGACGAGCTCCTGGTCGCCGACCTTCGCGATCGCCAGGCGACGCGCATGCACGTCGCCGCGCTTGGCCCAACCGATCACCTTGTCCACATCGCCGCGGATCTCCTTGGCGCGCGTCTCGGTCGTCTTGATACTCTCATGCTTAAGGATGGCCGCGACCAGGCTTTTACGCATCGCCGCGCTGTGCGAGGCGTCAGTACCCAGCTTGCGGCCTTTCACTCCGTGTCTCATCGCGATCCTCCTAGGACTTCAGGTTCAGGCCCATGTCGATGAGTTTGTCCTTGACTTCCTCGATCGATTTGGCGCCGAAGTTGCGGACGTTCAGCAGGTCGTTCTCGGTGCACTCACACAGCTGGCCGATGGTGTTGACCCCCTGGCGCTTCAGGCAGTTGTAGGCACGGACCGAGAGATTGAGCTGCTCGATCGGCGTGTCCAGCTGGCCGAACTCGCCTTCGCTGTACTCGGAGAAGATCGACTCCTCCTCGATGGGCGTGATGGTCTGCTCGACGAAGAGCTGCATATGCTCGTCGATGACGCGACCGGCGCGCGCGATGACGTCGTCGGGCGCCATGGCGCCGTTCGTCTCGACCTCCAGGATCAGCTTCTCGTAGTCAGTGCGCTGACCGACACGCGTGTTCTCAACCGTCAGGGCACAGCGGCTCACCGGCGAGAACAGGCTGTCGACCGGGATCACGCCGATGACATCGCCGGGCTTCTTGTTGCGCTCCGCCGACACATAGCCGCGACCGGTACCCAGATGCAGGTAGATGTTGAGGCTCGTGTTCTTGTTGAGCGTCGCGATCACATGGTCGGGGTTGACCAGCTCGAACTCGCTCGGCACGCTCAGATCGGCGCCGGTGACGGTGCGCGGCCCGGTCACGGAGAGCAGCGCCTCTGCAGTGCCCTCGCCGATACCCGTCTCGCGGAACACCAGTCCCTTGATGTTGAGCACGATGTCGGTGACGTCCTCATGGACGCCCTCGATAGTCGAGAACTCATGCTGCACGCCGTCGATGCGGATGCTGGTGACCGCAGCTCCTTCCAGCGAGGAGAGGAGCACGCGGCGCATGCAGTTGCCCAGGGTGTAGCCGAATCCCCGATCAAGAGGTTCGACGATATAGCGTGAAGTATATCCGTCCAGCTCCTGAACGGTCACGCTTGGCTTCATAAAGTCACTCATTGATACCGTTCCTTCCTTACTTCGAGTAGAGCTCGACGATCAAACGCTCGTGGACCGTGATGTCGATCTGTTCGCGCTTCGGCATCGAAAGCACCGAACCCTGCAGTTTCTCGATATCGACTTCCAGCCATCCGGGGACGGTCGAGCGCTCGTTGCTGACGATCGCCGCCTTGATGACCAGCAGGTCCTTGGCCTTAGGCGCGACACCCACCAGGTCTCCTTCGCTCACGCGGAAGGACGGGATGTCGACACGCTGGCCGTTGACCGTGATGTGTCCGTGGCGCACGATCTGGCGCGCCTCGGCCCGCGATTTCGCGAAGCCCAGACGGTAGACGACGTTGTCCAGACGGGTCTCGAGCAGGATCAGCAGATTCTCGCCCGTGATCCCGGGCTGACGGCTGGCGAGCTCGTAGTAGCCGTGGAACTGCTTCTCGAGCATGCCGTACATACGCTTCGTCTTCTGCTTCTCGCGCATCTGGAGTCGGTACTCGGACTCACGCGGACGCTTCTTGCCGGCCTGTCCCGGCGGATAGGGGTGTTTCTCCATGGCGCACTTGTCGCTGAAACAGCGGTCGCCCTTCAGGAAGAGCTTCTCTCCCTCGCGGCGACAAAGGCGACAAGTGGCTCCTCTGTATCGTGCCATAGTGTGTGTTCTCCTCTTATCAGCGCGCGTCTAGACGCGGCGACGCTTGCTCGGACGACAACCGTTGTGCGGGACGGGCGTCACGTCCTGGATGGACGCGATCTCAAGACCGGCAGCCTGCAGGCTGCGGATGGCGGTCTCGCGACCTGAACCCGGTCCCTTGGCGAAGACGGCGACTTTACGCATGCCGTGCTCCTGGGCGACCTTGGCGACGGCCTCGGCCGCCAGCTGGGCGGCGAAGGGAGTCGACTTACGTGAGCCCTTGAAACCAGAGGTACCGGCGCTCTGCCAGGCGATGACGTTGCCAGCCGGATCGGTGATCGTCACGATCGTGTTGTTGAAGGTGGATTTGACGTGCGCCTGACCGACCGCGATGTTCTTACGTTCGCTCTTCTTCAGGCGGCTGCGGGTGTTCTTCTTGGGGGCCATCGTTACGCCTCCCTCTTCCGCGCGCCGATCTGACGGCGCGGTCCTTTGCGGGTGCGGGCGTTGGTATGGGTCCGCTGGCCCCGCACGGGCAGGCCGCGACGATGGCGCAGGCCGCGATAGCAGCCGATCTCCATCAGGCGCTTGATATCCTGTGAGGTCTCACGCCGCAGGTCACCTTCGACCTGAAGGTTCTTGTCGATGTAGTCGCGGATGGTCGAGACGTCCTCGTCACTGAGGTCCGCGACGCGGGTGCTCGGGTCGATGCCGGTGGCAGCCAGGATCTTCTGGCTGGTGGTAAGCCCGATGCCGTAGATGTAGGTCAAACCGACTTCGACGCGCTTTTCGCGCGGCAAGTCGATACCGAAGATACGAGCCACAGATGCTCCTTTACTCTAGCCCTGACGCTGCTTGTGACGCGGGTTGTCACAGATGACATACACGCGCCCGTGGCGTCGGATGATCTTGCACTTATCGCACATCTTCTTCACTGAAGGACGGACCTTCATGATGGGTCTCCTTTGTTCCTTTTCGCTCTATCTACAACGCCCAGCCGCAGGCGATACTTTTCTACTTGTAACGGTAGGTGATACGCCCCCGTGTCAGATCATAAGGTGAAAGCTCGACTTTCACACGATCGCCCGGAAGGATGCGGATATAATGCATACGCATCTTGCCAGAGATATGGGCAAGGATCTGATGCCCGGGACCGTTCTCGTTATCGAGCTCGACCTTGAACATCGCATTGGGGAGCGGCTCGATGACCGTTCCCTCCAGCTCGATGGCTGCTTCCTTCTCCGACAAAACCTGGTACGCCTTCCTGTCACATTCCGAGAAAACACGCGGTTTATTATCGTATCATGCAGGCGACTGACCTGCAAGCGGCGAGGCGAGGGGGTTCGGACTGTAAGTGGGTGGCAAGGGGGTCGGTCGACCCGTCGCCCGAGCCCCCTTGCCGACAGAGCTGTCAGTGGGTGGCGAGGGGGTCAGTCGACCCGTCGCCTGAGCCCCCTCGCCGACATACCTGCAAGTGGGAGGCGAGGGGGTCGCTCGCGTACGCGAACGACCCCCTCGCCAACAGAGCTGTCAGTCGTCTCAGTGATGCGGCCAGGGGCCGGGGGTCGTCGGTGTGCTCGTCGGCGGGATCGAGGGAGGCGGTGGAGTCACAGGATGCGTTGGGTGCGCCGGAGAGTGAGGGAGCGGGAGCGGCGGTGGCGCAGAGGAGCTGGGCAGTTGGACCTGGTATGCTGTGGAGGCAGCGGCGCTGCTGTTCTGTGCGGCTCGCTGTCTGGCCGCAGCCTCGGCCGCAGCACGAGCGGCCGCTGCCGCCTCGGCGGCCTTCTTCGCGGCCTCCGCCTCGCTTTGCTGCGCCGCCGCCGAGGCGCTCTGCTGATTCTGCGTCTGCGTTGCAGCCACCGGCGCAGGCGGCGACGGACGGCTGAGCATCACGGCGCCTGCCGCGACCCCGGCGACCACCGCCACGCTCGCGACGCCGACGACTGCTGCCTGAACCGGGTTCGAACTGGCGCTGCGCAGGAGCTTCGGGATCAACTTGAGGGCTGCGCCCGGCAGCGACGCCGCACGCGCGGTGGTCGCCGCCACCTGGGAGGCGCTCAGAACACTGCCCGCGATCACCGGAGCCGACCGGGCAAGAAGACCGACCTCACGGGCGACCCCGCTCCAGATCTCTGCCGAGACCGTCAGAAGCGAGTGATGCTCCGGGATCAGCCGCGCGATGCTTGTGGCCAACTTCCCGAAGCCCGCAGAGGACCCGAAGTCAGCCAGCTGGCGAGACAGGAAGGGCAGGAGTATGAGCGCGTCCATGCGCCCCAGCGCGGTGTTCAGGTCCAGGCTTCGCAGGCCGACCGCGGCCTTCTCCCCTTCCTTCTCGAGCAGCGCCATCAGATGACGACGGGCCTTGAAGAGCCGGGAGCGGGCCGCTGAATAGGAGATCGCGAGTACAGCGGCGATATCGTCGACGGAAAGTCCTTCGACGTAGTACAGCAGGATGACTTCCTTCTGCTTCTGTGACAGCGCCTGGATGGCGGCCCAGACCGCCTCGTCCGACTCATGGGCCTCAAGGGCCTCGTCCGGCCGGTAGCTCTCTGATCCGCCGATCATATCGGCAAGAAGGTCATGGCCGAGTTCTGTGTCGATGTCATGGGCGTGCTTGCGGGCCTGCATCATGCCCTTGCAGGCGCTGGCGATGACCGCCTCAAGCCAGGGTTGGAACTGGTCGAGGTCATGGAGCTCCTCGATATGCTTGTAAAGATGCACGAAGCAGACCTGCGCGACCTTCTGCGCCTCGCCGCGGTCGTTGAGCAGGACCAGGGCACGATAGTACACAAGCGGAAGCAGCTCGGCATAGAGCTGCTCGAAGTTCTCTTCCTTGTCCAAGCGCGTTGCTGCGACCAGGTCCCTCAGCCGTTTATCGCTCTTCTGATCATCCACTTCGTCGTACCTTGTCCGTTCCGCCAGTCGAAAAGCTTCTCGCCCACTCTCTATTATAATGGCAAAAAGCGGAAGGTGGGAAAGATGTTACTCATCTCTTGGAATGTCAACGGTATCAGAGCCTCGCTGAAGAAGGGCTTCCTCGACTTCTTCACCCGCCTCGACGCCGATGCGTTCTGCCTTAACGAGACCAAGGTCCAGGCCGGGCAGGTCGAACTTGAGCTGCCGGGCTACCGGCAGTACTGGAGCTACGCCGAGAAAAAGGGCTACTCGGGTACCGCGGTGTTCAGCAAGACCGAGCCGATCTCTGTACGCGAGGGGATCGGCGTGGCAGAGCTTGACCGCGAGGGACGCGTCACGGCCGTCGAGTACCCGGACTTCTGGCTCATCAGCGTCTACACCCCCAACGCGCAGGACGGTCTTGCGCGCATCGATCATCGCATGGCCTGGGAGGACGCCTTCCGGAAGTTCTGCCGGGGTCTTGACCGGAAGAAGCCGGTCATCATCTGCGGCGACATGAACGTGGCGCACGAAGAGATCGACCTGGCGCGTCCCAAGCCGAACCGCGGCAACGCCGGTTTCTCTGATGAGGAGCGCGGCAAGATGACCGAGCTGCTCTCGGCCGGCTTCATCGACACCTATCGCCACCTCTACCCGGATACGACCGAGGCCTACACCTGGTGGTCCTTTCGCGCGAACGCCCGCGCGCGCAACGTGGGCTGGCGCATCGACTACTTCCTGGCAAGCAAGCGCCTGGAAAGTCGGATCGCCGACGCGCTCATCTACCCGGAGGTCGAGGGCTCGGATCACTGCCCGATCGGCCTGCTGCTGAAAGACTGACGGCTCAGCGGGCAAACAGGTATATAATGGACTCTGTTAAGGCCTATGGGCGAGTGCGCCCATGAAGAAAGGATTTCTTATGTACCCTGATGAGACTGGCAACAGCCCGGTCGAGAATCACGACGCGACAGCGCCTGCGCCGGACAGTGTCCCGACGCCTCCGCCCGCGCCTGCAGCCCCGCCTGCGCCGGAAGTTTCTGTCCCACCCGCGCCTGAGGCCCCGCCTGCGCCGCAGTATGCGCCTCCGGCGCCTGAAGCGCCCGTGGCGCCACCGGCCGCCCCTCAGTATGTTTCGCCGCCTGCCGCGTCCGCCGCGCCTGCGGCGCCCGCAGCTGCTCCGGCTCCGCAGTATGCGCCCGCAGCTCCTGCGGCTCCTGAAGATGAGGAAGTCAAAAAGCAGGCGACCACCGCGATGGTGTTCGGCATCATCGGCATGGTGCTTTTCTGGTCCGGGATCGGTGGCGTCGTGTTCGGGATCATAGGACTCATCAAAGGAGTCGGCACCCTGAAGAAGGCCGAGAAGTTCAGTCAGGCATGGGGGTTCTCGATCGCAGCTATCGCCCTGAGCGCGGGCGCCCTCGTACTCGGAGTGATCTACCTGTTCGTCTGGCTCTTTGCAGCGCTGGCGGGCATAACAGCCGCGAACTTGAACTACTGATCCCTGACAGCATGTACCGCGATCTAAGTAAAGGGTTCTCGTATGCAGCCAGATGAGTTCAGTCAACATCCAGAGGCGTCACCACCGGTGACGCCTCTGCCCGTAGCTTCGCCGCTACCTACGGCGCAACCAGCACCGGTAGCTCCTCCGCCTGCGCCGTATCCTCCGCAGTATATGCCGCCGCCGCAGTATCCGCCGGCGCCGCCCGCTTCGCAGTATCCGCCAGCAGCGCCTCCGCAGTATCCGCCGCAATACCAGCCGGCGCCCACGTATCCGCCGCAATACCCACCGGCGCCCACGTATCCGCCGCAGTATCCGCCGATGGCGCCGCCGTACCCTCCTGCAACTGCGCCGCAGAGCAAAGGGCACGGAGCGTCTGTCACCTCGCTGGTGTTCGGTATCATCGGCATGGTGTTCTTCTGGTCCGGGATCATGGGAGTCATCGGTGGTCTCGTCGGACTCATCGTGGGGATCGTGGGCGTTAAGAGCTCCACCAAGTACAGCCCTTCGCAGGGGATGGCGATCGCCGGTATCGTTCTGGGTTCAGTCGCCCTCTTCCTCGGAGTGATCTATCTCATCGTCTGGATAGCCACGCTGAGCGCGGGATCTGGCACGCCGAGCTATTATTACTAAGTGGGCGCCTCAGGATAAGCACGTCTCAGACGTGCGCCGGCCAGCGCTCGGATTCGGATTCGCAGGTCAGTATCATCGGCCCGTCGGCTGTCACCGCGATCGTGTGCTCGATCTGAGCCGCTCGGCTGCCATCGGCGGTGACCACGCACCAGCCATCCTCGCGCACCTTGACGCGCTCCCCACCGAGCATGAACATGGGCTCGATCGCGAAGACCATACCCGGCTCCAGCAGCGCTCCGGTCCCCGGTGTGCCGTAGTTGGGAACATTGGGCTCCTCGTGCATCTCGCGACCGACGCCGTGTCCCGTGTACTCGCGCACGATGCCGAGACCCGCAGCCTCAGCCACTGCCCCGACCGCCGCCGACACATCGCCGAAGTGGTTGCCCGGCACCGCCGCAGCGATCCCGGCATACAGCGCCTTCCGCGTCACGTCGATCAGGCGCTGTCCCTCGGCGTCCAGCTCCCCGATACCCACCGAGTTCGCGTTGTCCCCCACCCATCCCGCCAGCGTCGCGCCGACGTCGATGGTCAGCAGGTCGCCGGCGTAGAGCTTCAGGCGCGGCGAGGGGATGCCATGGACGATCTCCTCGTTGATACTTGCGCAGATACTGCCCTTGAATCCACCATAGCCCAGAAAGGTCGGGATGGCGCCCTCCTCGCGGATGGTGGTGTCGGCCAGCTCATCGAGCTCTTTGGTCGTGACGCCGGGGCGCGCCGCCTCGCAGGTCACGCGCAGGGCTTTGGCCGCGACGCGACCAGCCCCGCGCATCTCCTCGATCTCTGCCGGGGTCTTGATACGGATGCCGGGACGCATCAGCGCTCGCAGGCCGCTTTCACGTCGGCCCACACGGTCTCGACCGGACGGTCGCCGTCGATCTCGACCAGAAGCCCCTTGCCCTGGTAGTAGTTGATGAGCGGAGCGGTCTGCTCCTCATAGACAGAAAGACGGTTGCGGATCGTCGACTCGTTGTCATCAGCGCGCTGCTCCAGTGCGCCGCCGCACTCCTTGCAGGACGTACCCTCGTCGGCAGAAGTGATCCGTCCGCAGCTCGCACAGGTGCGCCGTGAGCTCAGGCGCTTCACGATGACCTCGGGATCGACGTCGATGGACAGCGCCACATCGATCACCCGATCAGAGGCGCCAAGCGCCTCATCCAGCGCGACCGCCTGCGCCGCCGTACGCGGAAAACCGTCCAGGATGAACCCGGGAGCGGTGTCGGCCTGGGACAGGCGCTCGTCCATCAGATCGATCACGAGCTGGTCGGGGACAAGCTCGCCTGCGTCCATGTACTTCTTGGCCTCAAGGCCCAGCGGAGTGCCCTCCGACAGCGCCGCGCGGAAGATGTCACCGGTCGAGATGTGCGGGACGTGATACTCCTCGATCAGACGAGCGGCCTGGGTACCTTTGCCGGCGCCCGGGGCGCCCAACAGCACGATGTTCATGGGGTTCCTTTCGCCTTACCTGCGGACCACTAACATCATAGCATGCGTATCAGCATACTGACGCGATAAGACAGGGGCCAGATGCGTGTCTTATCCCAACGATGAAGAGTAGTCGGGGGTATGCGAATGCGAGTTCCGCAGCCGCGCAATGACTATCAGCAGATCCTCATGTTCGCGGCGAGGATGTTTGAGCAGGCGCATGCCCCCGACTACTCACCCGCTCCCATTCGATAAGTCAGGCGACGTTCAGGCGCGTCAGTTGACGATCTGTGTGCCCGTCTTGCCGTCCAGCGCGTCCTTCGCCATCTCGAGCGAAGTGATGATCGCATGTCCCTGCGGTGTGGCCTCGATGAAGCTCATCGCCGCCTGCACCTTGGGCAGCATACTGCCGGGGGCGAACTGCCCCTGCTCGATGAACTCACGCGCCTGAGCGCAGGTGATGAGGCTCAGGTCCTGCTGCGCCGGCGTGTTGAAGTTGATGGCGACCTTGTCGACCGCCGTCAGGATGATGAAGTAGTCGGCTTCAACAAGCTCGGCGATCTTGGCCGCCGCGAAGTCCTTGTCGATGACCGCGTCGACGCCCTCGTAACCATGCTCGCGCTTGACGATCGGGATGCCGCCGCCGCCGCCCGCGATGATGACTTCGCGCGCGTAGAACAGTGCGCGCAGGCTGATCGTCTCATAGATGTCGATCGGCTTGGGGCTTGCGACCACCCGGCGCCAGCCGCGACCGGCGTCCTCTTTGTAGACGTGGCCGTTCTCCGCGGCCAGCCTTTTGGCGGTCTCCTCGTCATAGTAGGAGCCGATCGGCTTGGTCGGATCGTCGAAGGCCGGATCGTTCTCATCGACGATCGTCTGCGTGAGCATCGTGATCACGGGGATGCCGCGACCGCCCTCGCGCTCGATCTCCTCGTCGATGGCGTGCTGCAGGTGGTAGCCGATGTAGCCCTGGCTCATGGCCGAGCACTCGGGGAAGGGCATGGCCGGCACCGCACCCGCCTCGCTTGCGGTATCAAAGGCAAGCTTGATGATGCCGACCTGCGGACCGTTGCCGTGACAGACCACCAGGCTGTGCCCGGCGATCACCAGGGGGGCCAGCGACTTCGCGGCGATACGGGCGTTCTCCAGTTGGGTCTCCGGCGTATCCCCCAGGGCGTTCCCGCCCAGCGCTACAACTATCTTGCTCATACGACGATCAGCCTCGATTCCATGATTCTATACACGACATGCTGTCTACCCTAACGGCAGAACAATACCGATTATACAGAGACTTCCAGCCCCACACAGCATCGCCATAAGAAGCTGGACAGTGGGCTACTTCATACCGTGAAGGGTCACTATCAACATCAAAGACGATCAGAGTTCCTCTTCCTGCTTGCATTGTCGCGCTACTTGTATTATTGTATTAGGTGCTTAATACAATAGGCGTGACAGA
>WQUG01000073.1 GCA_009785855.1 Actinomycetes bacterium | reverse complement strand
TCCCGCTCGTCAGCGTCAGGCTCGCGCCGTTGGTGCTGTAGATGCCGCCGCCGTTAAGTGTCGTGGTGTGATCGGATATCGTTCCTCCGTCAAGGACGACAGTCGCCGGCCCAAAGCTGAAGACGCCGCCACCGCGACTGTTGGCAGCGGTCGTGATGTTGCCCGATATCGTACCGCCGGTCATCGTGAAGCTCGCGCCGCTCCAGTTCAGCACGCCGTCGCCACTGGGCGCAGTGTTGCCGTTGATCGTCCCGCCACTCATGGTGAAGGTCGAAGCCTGGTTGGTCACGCCGCCGCCCGACGAGACAGAGTTGTTCGTATTGCCAGAGATCGAGCCGTCGGTCATCGTGAAGGTCGCGCCGGCCATGTTGAGCACGCCCGCGCCGGTGTCGCCGAGGGCGGTGTTCGCGCTGATCGAGCCCCCGTTCATCGTGAAGGTCGCGCTTGCGCCCTGATTACGGACGCCTGCGCCGCCCATCGTCGCGGTGTTGCCCGAGATCGAGCCGCCGTTCATGAGCAGGGCGCCGTTCAGGTTGTAGATACCCGCGCCATACCGCGCAGAGCTGTTAGCGCTGATCTGCGCCGAGCCAGAGAGCGTCACCGAGCCGGAGTTGTTGAAGATGCCGCCGGCCTCGTTGACCGAGGTGTTGCCGGAGATCGATCCGCCGGACATCACGATCGTCCCGCTGTTGAACACACCGGCGCCATTGCCGTTGGGGGTGACCCCGACGGCCGAGGTGTTGCCGGAGATCGATCCGCTCACGATGGTCAGCACAGCGCCGCTGTTGACCATCACGCCGCTGCCCGTCGCCCCGCTGTTGTGGGTCACGGTGATCCCGTCAAGGGTGAGTCTCCCGTTGACCGTGATCGTATTGGCCCCGGCAGCGCCGATCAGCTTGGCGTTTCCGGTCAAGGTGATGTCCTTGCCCGCCGGGATGATGAGCGTCGAGCTCAAGGTAGTATCTGCGCTGAGTGCGATCGTTGTCGGACCGGCTGCGGCGCCGATCGCCGTCTCCAGATCGCTTTGGCTGCTCAGAGCAGCCGCCCGTGAGACCGGGCCTATGATAACAAGTGCCATGGCCAGGGCCATAGCGCCTGAGAGTAAGCGTTTACCCATCAGGATCCTCCTATACTGGTTCGCCTCCTTAGACGTACGCTGCCCGCAATGCAGGCCTTACATTGGATAATTATCCCATTATCGGCCACTATATCCAAAGTGGTTCATGGAATCTCGATAATATAGCTCTTTAATTGCATAGCCTATGAGCCTGAAAGGCTTCACAGCCCCCACACACGAAAACTTAGAGCGGCTCCTCGAGCAGAGCCCGATACTCCTCGCTTGAAAGCGCCGCGCGGGCCTGGTCGCGGTAGTCGTTGCTGCGCGCCAGGGTCTCGCGCATGAGGGCGACCAGCAGATAGCGGCCCTTGGGGGTCAGCGTCACCGCGTCCTTGTCGCTCTGGTCGAGCGCGCCCACCAGCTTCATGTAGGCCATCTCGAGCGGCAGACCGCGCTGCACCGTCACGCCATAGCGCTCCTTGAACTCACGGTTATCGAGGCGCAGACCGAAGAGCTTGGTCGCGAAGGTGTAGCGCATCGCGGTCAGCTTACTGGTGTCTGCGCCGGTCGACTTCGTGATGCCCATCTTACCGTCGGCGATACGCTGGTGATACTCGAGCAGGCTGAAGGTGTTGGTGTAGTTCGTGTCGATCAGATACGACATCGCGCCGCTCCCGATGCCTACGTACTCGGGGTAGTCGACGATGTACTCGTCGATGATCATGTCCTTGTCAGCAGAGAAGGTCCAGGCGCTGGAAAAGACGAACTCGCCCGAACCCGTCAGGCCCTCGCAGATCTTCTGATACATCGCATACTCGCGCCCGTGGTCGATCTCGCCGATCGCGCTGCGCAGCGCCCTGCGCTTTTCCGGCGAGGCCATGAGCGGATAGAAGGTGGTCTGGTTGCAGCCCGTCTGCTTGACGAGCTCGATGTCGCGCTCCAGGGTCTCAAACGTCATGGTAGGGAAGTTATAGATCATGTCGACGTTGAAGGAGCCGAACTTGCCCCGCATCGACTGGACGCGCTCGAGTGTTTCCTCGGCGCTGCCCGTCGTCTGGAGGCGGCCCATCTGCCGCAGCAGCTCGTTGTCGAAGCTCTGCACGCCCACCGACAGCCGGTCGACCCTCCCGGACAGCGCGTCGTAGAGCTCATCGGTCAGATCGATCGGATTGGTCTCGCTCGACACGTCCTTGATATCGGGAAAGAGCTCTTTGGCCTTGTCGATCGTTCGCGCCAGTTCATCAAGGAGTACGGTCGGCGTGCCGCCGCCGATATACATCGCGCCGAAGCGATAGCCGAGCTCGGCCACCATGTCCATCTCTTTGCGCAGAGAGACGAAGTAGTCGCGCGCGCGGTCCTCCTTGAAGTAGAAACGGTTGAAACTGCAGTAGGTGCAGAGCTGACGACAGAAGGGCACATGCACATAGAGCATGTATAGCTTATCGGGATCGGGCGCCGGGACCCGGGCGATGTCGACCGACTCGTCCCCTGCCAGATATGAGCGATTGAAGACGCGGACCACCCGCGTTAATATCCGTTCAGAGAGCACAGGACACCTTTCCAGCTATGACGAACATGGAGCTTATCTTACACCTATCTGCAGATCCGCCAGCAGCTTCTCTGCCGCCTGGCGGCCTCCGTCAAGGCAGTTGGGCACGCCGATGCCCCGAAAACAGCCGCCCGCCACCGCAAGTCCCGGCCGCGCGGCGACCCGACGGTCGATCTCTGCGACCCGCTGCTCATGGCCGAGCGTGTACTGGGCCATCCCCCCCGTCCAGCGATAGAAGCGGCTGAAGAGCGGCTCGATGCTCGGGTCCAGGCCGAGGATGTCGCGGATCTCGGCGAGCATGAGCGCGGTGAGCTCCGCGTCGCTTCTCTCCATGACCGTCTGGTTGAGCGGGGTCCCGGCAAATCCGCGCAGCAGCACGCGCCCCTGCGGCGCATGGCCCTGCCACTTGCTCGAGGAGAAGGTGAGCGCGAGCAGATCGCGGCCCTCGACCTCGGGCACGAGGATGCCGAAGCCGTCGAGGGAAAGTCCCAGGGTCGCCTCGTCGAAGCCGAAGCTCGCGGTCGCGGAGCTCGAGCAGGGGATGGAGGCGTAGAGCTCGGAGAGTCGCGGGTCGAGCGCGCGCGTGAGCGCGGCGCCCGCGAAGCTCTCGGTCGCGATGATGACCGCGTCGACTTCGACCTGCTCGACAGAAACGACGCGCGGCGGGTGCGGGTCGACATCGCCCGGGTGCGCCGCGTGCGCGTCGACGGGCTGCGGCTCAAGGTGCTCGGCCGTGAAGGAGAAGGCCGCTGACAGGGAGGCAGCAGGGGGGGTCGCTCGCGTACGCGAACGAGCCCCCCCTACTGCCTCCTCCTGCAGGGCGTGCGGATCTTGCCGCAAGTCCCTGATCCGGGTGTTCAGGCAGAAGCGCTCGACCCCGATCGCCGCGGTCAGCGCGTCGGTCAGCTGCTGCAGGCCCCCTTTGAAGGTGGAGAAGACGCTCTGCGGCTTCTCGTCCGGATCATGGTCTGCGCGCGTGGCACTGCGGCGGGCCTCAGCAAGGATCGTGCCGCGGATCAGCGAGCCGGAACTCTGCTCCATCTCCAGGTAGCTCGGGAAACTTGCCCCCAGAGACATGGTCTTGGGGTCTCCGGCGTGTACGCCACCGATGAAGGGCTCTGCGAAGTAATCGAGCGTCTCGCGCCCGAAGCGGCGCACGATGAAGCCCTCCAGCGACTCCTCGTTGGGCTCGCCTGGCGCCAGCACTTTCTGCGGCGCCCAGAGCTCCTCAAGCATACGCCGCTTGCCTTCTTCGCTCAGAAGCTCCGTCTCGAGCAGCGGTCTCATCTGCGTCGGGATGAAGAGCCGGAAGCCCTCGGGCAAGCGGTGAGGGCGTCCATCGCGCACGATCCAGGTCCCGCGCCGCCGCATGTCGGAGGGCAGGAGGTCGTCTTCGAAGCCGAGCTCACGCGCGATGCGGGTCGGCGCCTGTTTGTAAGCAGAGAAGCAGTCGGGTCCCCCGTCGATGAGCCAGGGCTTACCGGTGACCGGGTCGGGCACGGTCTCACCAGCGACTTTGCCGCCCGTGCGCGTGTCCTGGTCGTAGACCCTGAACTCGAGGTCGGCGCCCGCGTCCTGTTGTTGCCGCAGGAACCAGGCCGCCCCCAGACCGGCGGCGCCTGCCCCGATGATCGCGATACGCGCGGTCATAGCCCCAGGTCCCTGGCGACCTTGGCCGCCGCCTCCTCGCCAGACTCCAGGCAGTTGGGCACCCCGACGCCGCGATAAGCCGCACCCGCCAGGGCCAGGCCGGGCTGGTCGGCGAGCAGGGCGTCAAGCAGGTCCATGCGCCCCAGGTGGCCGACCGTATACTGCGGCATCGAACGCGGGAAGCGGAAGACCTTCGCATAGCTCGCCTGCGCCGCGCGCGACAGCCCGAGCAGACGGATGAAGCTCTCGCGGGTGATCTCGATGAGCTCGGCATCGCTGTGCGCGAGTATCTCCGGATCGCGCGCCCCGCCGACGAAGCCGCGCAGCAGCACCGTACCCTCGGGGCTGCGCCCCTCCCACTTCGAACTCACCAGCGAGATACCCGTGACCGCCTGATGCTCGATGCCCGGCGACAGCACGCCGTGCCAGCTCTTGTCGAAGGGCGCGTCGGCCTCCGGAAAACCTAAGATGATCGAGGCGCAGGACGAGTGCGGGATCGTCTCCAGGATCCCCGCCGCCTCCGGTGCGAGCGCGCCCAACATCTCCGCGCTTGCCCAGGCAGGAGCGGCGCTGATGACACCGTCTGCCTCAAGCTCACCGGCGCCCGTGCGCGTCGCGAAGCTCAGCACAAAGCGCCCCGCCTCGCCCCGCGCGACGGTCAGGGCGCGCGCGCCGCATCTGATGCGCTCCTCTCCGATCGCCGCCGCCAGGGCGTCGGTGATCTGCTGCATCCCCCCGGCAAAGGAGCTGAAGAAGGTCCAGCGCAAAGCCCCCGGCGTCATAGGGTGCGCCTGGGCGCGGGCCTCGTTGCTCTTGCGCTGCGCCAGAAATCCCCGGATGAGCGAGCCGAAGTCGCGCTCCATCTCGAGGAGTTGCGGATAGGTCGCCAGCGTCGACATGGTCTCGACGTCGGAGCCGTTGACGCCGCCGACCAGCGGCTCGGCCAGACGATCCAGGCACTCACTTCCCAGGCGTCGCCTCACCAGCGAGGCGATGCTCTCGTCTTCCAGCACCCCGTCCGGCTGCTTCTTGCGCGGCAGGAACAGATCGCCGAGCATGCGGAACTTCGCCGGCCACGAATAGAGCCGTGTGGTCGCCATCGGGGCGATCTTGGTCGGAGCGAAGAGCATGATGCCATCGGGCAGCTCGACGAGCCGCCCGTCCTTGACCAGATACGTGCCCTTGTTGTCCTCGTTCGTGCCACAGATCGCATCGGCGATGCCGAGCTCAGCGGCGACCCGCTTGATCGAGGGCTTGGACGTCAGAAAGGAGTCGCTGCCGCCGTCGGCGATGATCCCGCCGGCGCGCTCGGTCCAGAGCTGCCCGCCGATACGGGGGCTTGCCTCAAGCACACGGACCTCGATCCCAGCGTTCGCCAGGCGCCAGGCAGCCGTCAGCCCCGCGATGCCGGCCCCGATGACGACGACCTGCTTCACAGCGCCTCGATCGCCTCGCGATACACAGCGATCGCATCGTCTTCAGAACCCAGCGTCTGGGCCCGACGATACGTCAGGCAGCGTGCCTCGACCTGTTCTCTCAGCTTGATGTCGAGGTCATAGAGGACTTCCATGTGATCGGTCGCGAAACCCAGGGGGCTGACGACGACCGTGCGCGCGACCCCCGCGTGGAGGTCGGCAGCGTCAGGCCCGAGCCACGCGCCTCCGCGCGCGCCCCGCGAGGTGTAGACGCAGGTCCAGGGCAGTCCGGGAAAACAGGCCATCACGCCGCGAGCCGCGCTGCGCATCTCGGCGTCGTAGCGCTCGGTGTCCTCGCTGCCATCAAGCGGCAGGGAATGAGCCGCGAAGACGACCAGCGGATCAGGCGCATCGACCAGCGCGGCCTCCAGGCGACGGGCGCAGGCCTGCGCATAGCGGTCTTGCAGCCCGATCGGGTCGGCGGCGCACACCGGGATCGCACCCGCTGCCGCGCGGACCCGCTCAAGAGGACCGAAGTAAGCCGAATCCGAATGAAAGGGCGTCAGCGACAGGTAGATAAGCTCATCGCAGCCTGCTGTCAGGAGATCTTCGACCGCCTCGTCGATCAGCGGAGCTGAGAACTGCATCCCCACCTTGACGGGCATCTCGCCCTCCAGCCCGGCCGCGATCTCATCAGCGATCCGCGGCAGCGGTGAAGAGCCCCCGATCGACTCGTATCTCTGCAGGCCTGCCTCAAGTACCGGCGGCGGTACGCGCCCACTGAAGATGCGCGCGAACATCGGCTCCACCTCGTCCAGCGAGCGCGGTCCGCCAAAGCCGACGAGTACGACGCCTCTCACGCCCGGGCGCCCCGGACCTGTGCCGACTGCTCCTTGACCGACGCGATGAAGTGCTTCGCGCGCGCAGGATCGGTCTCTTTGCTGATGCCGTGCCCCAGGTTGAAGATATGGCCCGGCCGCGTGCCGACCGCCGCCAGTATCTCGCCCACCTTCGCGTCGATGACCTCTTCGTTCGCGAAGAGCGTCACGGGGTCGATGTTGCCCTGGATCGCGAACCGGGGCGCGATACGTTCGACCGCATGGGCCATGTCAAGACGCCAGTCCAGGCCGATGACGTCGCCGCCGGCCTGCTGGACCAGATCGAGCATCGAGGTCGCTCCGTTGGCGAAGTGTATCAGCGGCACCGAGCTGTCATAGGCCTTGACCCCGTCGAGCACCATCTTCGTATAGGGCAGGACCGAGGCGGCGTAGTCACGCGGCGCGACCGCCCCCACCCAACTGTCGAAGAGCTGCAGCACCTGAGCGCCCGCATCGATCTGAGCGCAGAGATAGGCCGTCACCGTCTTCGCGAACTTCGTCATCAGCGCGTCCCAGGCCGCAGGCTCGTTGAACATGAAGGCCTTGCAACGCTGGAAATCACGCGTGCTGCCCCCCTCGATGGCATAGCTCGCCAGGGTGAAGGGCGCGCCGGCGAAGCCGATGAGCGGTACCCGACCCGCAAGCTCGCGACGCAAAAGGCGGTGCGACTCCATCACGTAGCCCATGCTAACTTCCGGATCCGGGATGGCGAGTGCGTCCACGTCATGCGCGCTGCTCACCGGGTTGCCGATCACCGGCCCCTTTCCGCTCTGGAAGTCAAGATCGAGCCCCATCCCCGGAAAGACCACGAGGATGTCTGAGAAGATGATCGCAGCGTCGACCCCGATCAGGTCGACCGGTTGCAGGGTGACCTCGACCACCAGCTCCGGCGTATAGCACATCTCAAGAAAGCTGTGTTTGGCGCGCACCGCCCGGTACTCGGGAAGGAAGCGCCCTGCCTGGCGCATCATCCAGACGGGCGTGCGCTCGGTCGCCTCGCAGCGGGCGGCGCGTATCAGAAGATCGTTTTCAGCCATAGAATGATTGTAGCCCTTATCCGCGACAGCGCCCAGCCGCAGACGACCAGACGCTGTCCTCTCTCACAGAACTTACTTGTGCGGACGGGTGTCGATGATCTGATCGACCACCGTCTCATCCACCAGGGTGGACAGATCGCCGTACTGCTCCTTGTCCGTGATGCCGGCCGCGACCTTGCGCAGGATGCGCCGCATGATCTTGCCGCTGCGCGTCTTGGGCAGCTCGTTGACGATATGGGTCACATCCGGCTTCGCGATGGGGCCGATGTTCTTGCGCACAAGTCCCGCGAGTATCTGGTCGAGACCCGGATCAGGATCGACGCCGTCCTTGAGAACGACATAGGCATAGATGCCCTCGCCCTTGATCTCATGCGGGAAGCCCACCACAGCCGACTCAGCCACCTCAGGATGACTGTTCAGAGAAGCCTCTATCTCGGCGGTGCCGATGCGGTGCCCGCTGACGTTGATCACGTCGTCGACACGACCCTTGAGCCAGATGTAGCCGTCCTCGTCACAGACCGCCGCGTCGCCGGAGAAGTACAGGCCGGGATACTGCGAGAAGTAGACCTCCTTGAAGCGGGCGTTGCCCGGATCATCCCAGATCCCGCGCGCCATCGACGGCCAGGGGAACTTGATGCACAGACGCCCTTCCTCACCGGTCGCGGCCTCGCTCGGCTCCTTCTCGCTGTTCATGACGACCGGCTGCATCCCGAAGAACGGCAGCCCGGCGGCGCTCGGCTTCATCTTCATGATGCCGGGGATGGTCGTGAGCATATGAGCTCCGCCTTCGGTCTGCCACCAGGTGTCGACCACCGAGCAGCGGTCATGACCGATCACGTGATAGTACCACTCCCAGGCGGCCGGGTTGATGGGCTCGCCCACCGAGCCGATCACGCGCAGGCTGGAGAGGTCGTGCGCGTTGGGGAACTCGTCGCCGGAACGCATGAGCGAGCGGATGGCGGTGGGCGCCGTGTAGAACTGGTTGACGCCATGGCGCGCCACGATATCCCAGAAGCGGCCGGCGTCCGGATAGGTCGGCACGCCCTCGAAGACGATACTCGTCGCGCCGATCGCCATGGGCCCATAGGTGATGTAGGAGTGGCCGGTGATCCAACCGACGTCGGCGGTGCAGAAGTAGACGTCATCGTCACGGATGTCGAAGGTGTACTTGCTGGTCATGGCTGTCCCCAGCAGATAGCCCGCGGTCGTGTGCACGATGCCCTTGGGCTTGCCGGTCGAACCAGAGGTATAGAGGATGAAGAGGGGATCTTCTGCGTCGACCCACTCGACGTCGCAGTGCGAGCTGATGTCGTCACGCGATACTTCCTCGTGATAGTAGACGTCGCGTCCCGGCATCATGTCGACTTCCTGCCGGGTGCGACCGACCACGATGACGGTCTTGACCGAGGGCGCCTCGAGCAGGGCCTCGTCGGCCTGGGCCTTGAGGGGATTGATGCGTCCGCCCCGCACGCCGTTGTCGGCGGTGATGAGCACCTTGGCCTGAGAGGCCTGCAGGCGGTCGCGCAGCGCCGTCGCGGAGAATCCGGAGAAGACGACCGTATGGATCGCGCCGATGCGCGCGCAGGCAAGCATCGAGAAGACCGCCTCGGGGACCATCGGCAGATAGATCGCGACGACGTCGCCCTTCTTCACCCCATGAGCCTTCAGGACGTTGGCCAGACGGCAGACACGGTTATAGACGCCCTGATAGGTATAGACCTTGCTCTTGCGCTCGTCGCTTTCCCAGATGATCGCCGCCTTGTTGCGACGCCCGTCATGCAGGTGGCGGTCAACGCAGTTGTAGGCGACGTTGGTCTTACCGCCCGCAAACCAGCTGATGTGGGGGTCGTCGAAGTCCCATTCCAGGACCTTGTCCCAGGGCTTCTCCCAGTAGAGGAACTCCTTGGCCTGCTCGGCCCAGAAGGTCTCGGGGTCCTCGACCGACTGCTGATAGAGCTCCTGGTACTGCTCCAGGGACGTCAACCACGACTTTTCGTGGACGTACTCCGTCGGCTCATAGACGGCACCTCCTGGACTGCTGGGGGTGTGATGCTCGTTCATCATGGCTCCTCTCTCTCCTGAGGGTCGACCGCTCGATGCGGCACGCCGGCGGATGCAACAGCGTGCTCTATTCTCTCACAAAACGTCGCGCGGTGACGAGAAGAAAAAGCGAGTTTTTTCGCGGCAAATGCAAATATTGGCCTCTTCTCCTGAAGGAGTACCTCCGGTGGCTCACGGGCGCAAAGACGGGGTCTTCTGCATCCCCCTGGATTGCCTGAAACCCTGACGACGACCCCAGATAAGGGTGAGCTGCCCTCAGTGGGAAGAGGGCGTTCTTGTGCGGGACGCGTGAAGTTCGTCCTGATTTTAGCAACAATATCCCAAAATACGTCCTTGTTTTAGCATTCTTGAGTTAAAATAAGGACGTATTGCCGGTGATAGAAGGAGGCGCTTTGGAACGGTATCTTATGACAAAGCTGCTCGACTGGAAAAACAGTCGTCGCAAGAAGCCGATCATCATCAATGGTGCCCGCCAGGTGGGTAAGACGTGGTTGCTCAAAGAATTCGGGGCGCGCTATTTTGACAATATCGCTTATGTGAATTTCGACAACAATACAGCGATGGCATTGCTGTTTGAGGAAAACTACGATATCTCGCACCTCCTGACAGGCATACAGGCAGAAACCG
>WQUG01000072.1 GCA_009785855.1 Actinomycetes bacterium | reverse complement strand
GGTCATCGCGGGCGCACTCGCCCTGCATCCGCGTTATCTGCTGCTGGATGAGCCCACCTCACAGCTCGACCCTCAGGCGCGCGATGAGGTGCTGGCGATCCTGGAGGAGCAGGTCGCGCGTGGCTGTGGCGTGCTTCACGTGACCCATGACATCGCCGAGGCGCGCCGCGCAGAGCTGCTGCTCGTGTTGCACGAGGGGCAGCTGGTCTTCGCCGGCAGTTATGAGGCGCTTCTGGCCAACGCAGCGGAGTTCGGCGCCTGGGGCATCGAGCTCCAGCAGCCGGAGTATGAACGCGCCGCGTATGAGGGAGATGCCACAGAGGGGTCGGTGGAGGAACCCGTACTCGGGGGACGGAGCGTAGCGGAGACGGGGCCCCGAGGCGGAAGTCCTCTACCGACCCCTCCCGCCGCCCTGTCCCTCCAGGACGTCTCGCTCACCTATGAGTCCGGGGACCAGCGCATCGAGGCGCTGCGAGCCGCCAGCCTGACCCTGGAGCCCGGCGACTTCATCCTGGTGCGGGGGGCGACGGGCAGCGGCAAGTCCACCCTGCTCAACCTCATGGCCGGCTTTCTGGAGCCCAGTTCCGGGAGCGCGTCCATCGACGGTCAGCCGCTGAACCTCAAGACGACACGCGGCAAGGTCGGCTTCCTCTTCCAGGACAGCGAGGCGCAGCTCTTCGCAGAGACGGTGCTCGACGACGTCGCCTTCGGGCCGCGCAACTTCGGCGCCAGCGACGAAGAGGCCCGCCAGCGCGCCACCCAGGCGCTGCAGGCCGTCGGTCTCGACCCGGAGATCTTCGCCGCGCGTTCTCCGTTCCAGCTTTCCGGCGGCCAGGCGCGCCGCGCGGCCATCGCGGGAGTGCTGGCGCTGCGACCCCGCTATCTGTTGGCCGACGAGCCGACCTCGGCGCTGGATGCGGCGGGTCGCAACGCGGTGCGCCGCCTCCTGGCAGCGTCGACCGCGCATGCCGGCGTGCTGGTGGTAACGCATGCCCCTGAACAGTTCGCGCAGGTGGCGACCCGCAGCTATGAGCTGGTCGAGGGTTGCCTGCGGAGGGTCGACTAGATGGCCGCCCGTCGTCCAGCGATCATCATCGGCAGCTATCTGCCGGGCGCCTCGGCTCTGCACCGCCTCGATCCGCGCGCGAAGATCCTCGGCGCGCTGTTCATCATGGTCGCACTCTTCATCACGAACTGGTGGACGCCGGTGCTGGTCGCCCTGGCGCTGGTCGTGATCCTGGCCGCGCTGGCGCGTATCCCGGTGGGTTACCTGCTGCGCGCGCTGCGTCCGGTGCTCGTCATCCTGCTCTTCACGCTGCTGATCAACTCGCTGACCTTCTCGCCGCTGCGCTTCAGCCTTGCCGGGCTGACGCGTGGCGGCCTCTTCGCCTCGCGCATCGTGGCGATCATGCTGATCTCGACGCTGGTGACGCTCACGACCTCGCCGGTGACCCTGTGCGACGGTCTGACGCTGCTCGCCGCGCCCCTGCGCAGGCTGCGGGCGCCGGTCGATGACCTTGCGATGATGCTCTCGATCGCCCTGCGCTTCATCCCGACGATCATGACCGAGGCCCAGACCATCATCAAGGCCCAGACCGCCCGTGGCGCCCAGTTCAGCTCGGGCCCCTTGACCAGGCGGCTCAAGGCCTGGACCGTCATCCTCATCCCGCTTCTTGTCCAGCTCTTCCGTCGCGCCGACACCCTGGCGCTGGCGATGGAGAGCCGCTGCTACACCGGGGTGGGGCGCACGCGTCTGCGGATACTCGAGATCCGGGCCGCCGATGTGGCGACCATCGCCGTCACGGCCGGCGCGCTGATCATGCTGATCGTGATCCGGATACTGCTGAGATGAGCGCCCGATGAGCACCTGGGCGCTGATAGTCGCCTACGACGGAACGGACTTCGCCGGTTACGCGCGCCAGTCCGACCCGCCCCAACGCACGGTCCAGGCCGAACTCGAGCGCGCGCTGTCCACGGTCCTGCGCCTGCCGGAGGCCGAGCTTGCGACGGTGGTCGCCGGGCGCACCGATGCCGGCGTCCACGCGGCCGGACAGGTCGTCTCGTTCACGGCGCCGCCGCTGGAGGCGGAGAGTGCGTCCATCCTCCGCTCGCTGAACGCCCTGACCCCGCCCGACATCAGCGTGCGCGCGCTGAGGGAGGCGCCGGAGGGCTTCTCCGCGCGCTTCGATGCGCTTTCGCGCGCGTACTGCTACCGGATCGCGACCTCGCCGCGACCGCCGGTGTTCACCCAGCGCTTCGCCTGGCACATCCCGGGCTTCGGGGGGAGCAGGGAAGGGCTCGCCACGCCGAACCCCTCCCGGCTCCCCCTGCGGTCTCTGCAGCAGGCGGCTCGTGCCCTGGTCGGCGAGCACGACTTCAGCTCGTTTTGTGTCGCAGCTTCTCTGGCGGGCAAGAACCCCGTGCGCGAGATCCTCTCGATCGAGCTGGCGCCCGTCAGCTTCTTCGGGGAGCCGTTGGTCGAGATCCGCGTCACGGGGACGGCCTTTCTGCACTCGATGGTGCGCATCATCGTGGGCACACTCGCCGATATCGACGCCGGACGCATCGCCCCAGACGCTACGGCGGGCATCCTCGCGGCCGGGGATCGCAGCGCGGCCGGACGCACGGCGCCAGCCTGCGGTCTGACGCTTACCGGGGTCCGATACGAGGCGTTTTCCAGCGTCGGGGCATGATACAATAGGGACTTCCGATGCCCCTGCCTGGCTCAAGGCGCTCTAACGGAAGGAACAGACGTGCACGCAACTGACTTTCGCCCCGATCAGCAGGGCAAAGTACGTGATATCTATGACCTGGGGGACCGACTTCTCATGGTCGCGAGCGACCGGATCAGCGTCTTCGATGTCATCTTGCCCGAGACCATCCCCTACAAGGGCGAGATCCTGACCCGCATCTCCCAGTTCTGGTTCGACTTCTTCGCAGACGTTGTGGCGACTCACTTCATCAGCGCCGACGTGGACGCGCTCCCCGAGCGCTTCGCGCCCGAGGCCGACTATCTGCGCGGACGCAGCATGCTGGTCAAGAAGGCGCAGATGTATCCGGCGGAGTGCATCGTGCGCGGCTATCTGACCGGCTCCGGCCTGAAGGACTACCAGGCGACCGGTACGCTCTGTGGGATCGCCCTGCCGGCCGGTCTGAGCGAGGCGAGCAAGTTCGACGCGCCGCTCTTCACGCCCAGCACCAAGGCAGAGATCGGCGATCATGACGAGAACATCAGCTATGAGAAACTGGTCGGGCTGATCGGGGAGTCCGCGGCCACGGCGCTGCGCGACACGACGCTGACGCTCTATCGGAAGGCGGCCGACTACGCCGCGACGCGGGGCATCATCATCGCGGACACGAAGTTCGAGTTCGGCGCCGACCCCGCGACCGGCGCTCTGATCCTGGCCGATGAGGTCCTGACGCCTGACAGTTCGCGCTTCTGGCCAGCGCAAGGCTACGCCCCGGGCCAGGCGCAACCGAGTTTCGACAAGCAGTACGTACGTGACTTCGTGCGCTCGACTGGTTGGGATCCGGCCTCCGGAGATGCACCGCCGGCGCTCTCGTCCGAGGTCATCGAGGCGACCAGCGCCAAGTACATCCAGGCCTATGAGATCATCACCGGACAGCGCTTCGAGCCGGTGGGTGTCGCATGACCCGCCGATCCGCGCTCAACAAGCGCTATCAGAACGAGCAGCGCAGCAGCGAGCCGACCGGCTCGACCCGCAAGTCGGCTGCTTCCGCGAAGATCAAACGGGCGACCGTCAGCTCGAAGTCCAAGAAAAAGCCCCAGACGCGCCGCGAGAAGATCATGGCTTCCGCGCGCGCTGGTCAGAAGAACTCCTCATCCAGGAAGGGAGCCCCCGTCATGCCCGACTCACCTGAATACAAGAAGTGGCGACGCATCTGGTGGATCATGATCCTGATCGCGTTCGTCACGTTGATGCCTTCGGTCATCCTGAACTCGATGAA
>WQUG01000071.1 GCA_009785855.1 Actinomycetes bacterium | reverse complement strand
TTGGCCCATGCGGTCGCCGACGCTGTGCTGGGAGCGGCGCGGGCCGGAGACATCGGCGAGCACTTCCCGGACACCGACGCGCGCTACCGCGGCGCCGACTCGCTTGAGCTCCTGCGCCAGGTCGCAGCCCTGGTCCGCTCCCAGGGCTTTGAGATCGTCGATATCGACGCCGTCATCATCGCTGAGAAGCCCAAGCTCGCGCCCTACCGCGAGCAGATGCGCGCCAGGCTGGCGCAAGCGCTCGGGATAGCGACCGGGAGCGTGGGCGTGAAGGCGACGACGACCGAGGGCCTGGGACTCACAGGTCGCGGCGAGGGGATCGCCGCCCAGGCAGTCGCATTACTGGATCGCTGATAAAAGAGACCGTCCCTTTTGTCAGCTCGTGTAGAATAGAACCATCATGTTCAAAACCCTGCGCGAAGACATAGCCGCCGTCAAACAACGCGATCCGGCCTGCACCGGCTCGGTCTCTGCCCTGCTGCACTATCCGGGCCTGCAGGCCCTGCGCGTGCACCGCGCCGGTCACTGGCTCTGGCGCCATCACCTGCGCTTCTGCGCCCGCACGCTCTCGCAGATGACGCGCTTTTTCACGGGCGTCGAGATCCATCCCGGGGCACAGATCGGGCGCGGGGTCTTCATCGACCATGGCATGGGCGTCGTGATCGGGGAGACCTCGATCGTCGGCGACCGGGTGACGCTGTATCAGGGCGTGACGCTGGGGGGCACCGGCAAGGCGAGCGGCAAGCGCCATCCCACGCTCGAGGACGGCGTCGTGGTCGGCGTCGGCGCGGCGGTGCTCGGCGACATCGTGATCGGCGAGAACGCAAGAGTCGGCGGGGGAGCGGTCGTGGTCAAGGATGTTCCCTGCGACGCGACGGTCGTCGGCGTGCCCGGCAAGATCGTGCGCCGCGACGGGCAGGTACCGCGCGCCTGCATGGACCTGATCGACGACGCGCGTATCCGCGAGGATCTGCCGGACCCCACGCTCGAGATCCTGACGGAGCTGGCGCAGCGCATCACGCACCTCGAACGGGCGTTGGGCGCGCTCGATCAGGAAGAGCACCATGACGCTGAAGATCTATAACAGCGCGACCCGGCGCAAGGAGGACTTCGCCCCGCGCGAACCCGGCAAGGTCGCGCTTTATGTCTGCGGACCGACGGTCTACAACTACATCCACATCGGCAACGCCCGCACCTTCCTGTCCTTCGACGTGATCCGGCGCTATCTGCGCTGGCGCGGGCTGGCCGTGACCTTCGTCCAGAACATCACCGACATCGACGACAAGATCATCAACCGCGCGGCCGAGGAGGGAAGGTCCGCCGCAGAGCTCGCGGCTTTCTACACCGAGGCCTTCATAGCTGAGATGCACGCGCTGGGCGTCGAGGACCCGACGCTGCGTCCGCGCGCGACCGAGGCCATGGACGAGATGATCGCGCTCATCGCGCGTCTGATCGACCGCGGGCACGCCTATGAGAGCGGCGGCGACGTCTACTTCGCCGTGCGCTCGTTTCCCTGCTACGGGCAGCTGTCCGGGCGCGACCTCGACGAGCTGCGAAGCGGTGCGCGCATCGCCATCAACGACGCCAAGCGCGACCCGCTCGACTTCACGCTCTGGAAGGCGGCCAAGCCCGGCGAGCCTGCCTGGGACTCCCCCTGGGGGGCGGGACGTCCCGGCTGGCATACGGAGTGCTCCGCGATGTCAGAGCGCGACTTGGGCCTGCCCTTCGACATCCACGGCGGTGGCGGGGATCTGCTCTTTCCGCATCACGAGAACGAGCGCGCCCAGGCCATGGCCGCCACGGACGGTCCCTTCGCCAACTACTGGATGCACGGCGGCATGCTGAATGTCAACGAGGAGAAGATGAGCAAGTCGCTCGGCAACTTCCTGCTGCTGCACGACGTGCTTGAGCATTTCGAGCCGGCGGTGGTCCGCCTCCTCATGCTGCAGACACATTATCGCGCTCCGCTCGACTTCAGCGACGCGCGCCTGGAGGAGGCGAAGGTGGCGCTGGAGCGCCTGCGGGGTTTCGTGGCGACTTGCCAGTGGCGCGTGAGAGCAGAGGGGGTATCGGACGTTCCGCCGCGGGAGCCCAGCTCGGCCTCCGGCTTTCCGAGTCGCTCGCTGAAACCGACACTTCGGTCGGTTTCCGAGACGCTCGCTTTGTCGGACGATCCTACGGCCGGCTTCCCGCGTACGGATTCCGACACCCCCTCTGCTCTAATCACGACAGCTCGCGACAAGTTCATCGCAGAGATGGACGACGACTTCAACACGGCGGGCGCGCTGGCTGCGATCTTCGAACTGATGCGCGCGACCAATGTCTGGATGGAAGCGCATCCGAGAGAAAGCGCGGGCCTGGAGCTCGTTGCGGCTACGGTGACCGAGCTGCTCGGGGTGCTCGGCATCGAGCTCGGTGAGGCAGACGATCCTGCCGCCGACGAGCAGGCAGAAGCCCTCCTGGAGCAGCGCACCGCCGCGCGCGCAGCCAAGGACTGGGCCCGTGCCGACGCCTTGCGCGACGAGCTGGACGCGCTCGGTTATGCGATCGAGGATACCCCGCAGGGCCCCCGGCTGGTCAAGAAGGAGCGATGAACGTCCGTAAGCTCACGACCGCCGCGCTGGCAGCGGCGCTTGTCTGCGCCGTGACCTTCATCGCGAAGGTCCCGCTGCCCTCGGCGCACGGCGCCTACGTCAACCTGGGCGACACCGTCATCTACCTCTGCGCCTGGACGATCGGCGGGCTTCCCGCGGCGCTTGCTGCGGCGACCGGCAGCGCCCTGGCCGATCTTTTCGCCGGAGCGGCGGTCTATATGCCGGCGACCTTCGTGATCAAGTTCCTCATGGGTCTGCTGGTCGCGCGCTTCGCGTATCAGCGGGGCTTTGCTCGCTTTCTGCTCTGGTCGATCGTCGCCGGGGTTGTGATGGTGGGCGGCTACTTCTGCTATGAACTGCTGTTGTTCGGCAAGGTCGCGTTCGTCAACGTGCCCGCCAACGTCATCCAGTTGGTCGGCGGCGTCGCGGTCGCGGCCCTGCTCTGGCCTGCGGTGCGCGAGGCTTGGCAGTCGCTGAGGGAGGGGAGCCAGTCGTGATCAGCGACGCGCAGGTCGTCTACACCCTGGGTGACAACCTCTATATCAACCTGACGAACCGTTGCCCCTGCAACTGCGCGTTCTGCATCCGCAAGGAAGGCGACACGGTGGGCGATTCCGATCGCCTGTGGCTTGACGGCGGCGAGCCGACCGCAGCCCGCGTCATCGAGCTTCTGGAGCAGCGCGACTTGGGCGCGCATCGTCAGGTGGTCTTCTGTGGATACGGCGAGCCCACCGAGGCGCTCGACGTGCTGCTGGAGGTGGCCGCCTGGCTCAAGACCCGCGGCGCGACGGTGCGCATCAACACGAACGGGCTGGCCGACCTCATCAACGGCAGGCCGGTCGCGCCCCTGCTGGAAGGACGCGTCGACATCGTCTCGATCAGCCTCAACGCCTCGACGCCAGAGCGCTACGACGAGATCTGCCATCCGCGCTTCACCGGCGCCTTCGAGGCGCTGCTGACATTCGCCGCGGATTGTAAGCAGTATGTGCCGACCGTCGTGTTCTCGGTCGTCGACGTCATCGGCGCAGAAGAGGTCGAGCGCTGCCGCGCCATCGCCGCGCGTCTGGGCGTAGACTTCCGCGTGCGCCGCGCGGAGTAGTCTTGTCCGACCGATAGTCTACACTGATAAACAGGCTAAACACTTACTCAAGGACACCAAAGGAGCTCCGATGGATCAGGCCAAAGAACAGCAACGCGCCGAGCTGCATAAGACGATCTGGCAGATCGCCAACGACCTGCGCGGGAGCGTGGACGGCTGGGACTTCAAGCAATACGTTCTTGGCATGCTGTTCTACCGCTTCATCTCAGAGAACCTGGCAAGCAAGCTCAACGACGACGAACACGAAGCTGGCAACACAGACTTCGATTACGCAACGATCACCAACGAACAGGCCG